>PCSG01000161.1:16994-25827 GCA_002772195.1 Desulfobacterales bacterium CG23_combo_of_CG06-09_8_20_14_all_51_8
GCAGGTATATGAACTCAAATCTCTCAAATAAAGTGATCGTGGTTTTAGGGGCCGGCCGCTGCGGCACCTCCTTGGTAATGCAGATTCTTTCCCGTCTTGGTATGTCTGTGTCTGAAAGTTTGGTCCCTGCCAAAGCTCATAACCCAGAAGGGCCTATGGAAGATCAGGATCTGGCCAATATTTATGATAATTTTTTGTTACCTAAGATAGGATCAAAAAGGTTTTTGCCTCTTCCCTCTAATATTGCATTTAATGAATTTCAAAATTCGCTACAAAAAAAATTTGAAAAGATTTTGGTAAAAAATATCAATACCTCAAACACAATCTGGGGATTCAAAGATCCTTTCACTTCTATTATTCTTCCTGTGTGGTTCAGCGTTTTCAATTCCGCATCTGTTACTCCGATTTTTCTTGTGTCGGTTAGGGACCCTGCCCATTCAGCGGTTTCCCGCTTTAAACATTTTAGTGTAGATAAATCAACTGGAGAACTGGCATGGCTGGTCAATTATTGCGATGCTCTTCACCATACCGCCGCCGATTGCTTTATCATTCATTATGAAGACTGGTTCTCTCGGCCGGTTGACCTGGCCCAAGAATTGCTCTCCTACACAGGTCTGGATCAATATTTCACAGGCAACATAGATAAAGCCATAAAGGGCTTTGTCAAACCTAATTTGAACCGGGCTGTATATGAAGAGTATGAGGTTCAAAATGAGTGTGTGAGGAAACTCTATGCTGTGCTAAAAGATTGTCGGGGAAATGAATTTGACCGGGAGCGGCTTATGGCCGTGGTCAAGGAATGCCGCAATGCCATGAATGGATTCAAGGGATGGTATATGGAGGCACAGAAATATATCGGGCAGCAGGCACAGACCCGGGGGTTGCTGGACAAAGAGCGGGCGCGGACAGAGGAGTTGGAATTAAGATTGGTTAAAGAGCAGGAGATTAAGAAAAATGAGATATTGCAACTTGCCCACAAGAAAGGTGTTTTGGAGCAGGAGAAGGAAAAAGCGTTAAAGGAAAACCAGGAGCAGCTAAAACACCTGAGTGAGGAATTGAATCAGTCGAGGAAAAGGTTTGAAGAACAAAACAAAGAGATACAGAGTCTATATGAGCAGCCGCTTCTGGAAAAAGATAAACGTATTGCAGCCATGCAGGTTGAACTGCATGACATCATTGTTGAAAATAATAAGTATTTAAAACAGTTAAAAGATTTGAGTGATGAACTGCATGGGTTGCGTAGCAATTTGAGCTCCATGCAGAACGAGCTGGCACAGGTCAAGCAGGAAAAGGAAAAAACGTTAAAGGAAAATAAGGACCAGCTAAAAGGTTTGCACGACGAACAAGAAAATTTGCGCATCCGCATGCGTTCGATACAAAATGAGCTTTCTGAAATCAATAAAGCTAAGACAGCCCTGGAGCAGACAAGAGAAAAGGAACAGAAGGAAAAGCAGGGGCAGTTGACGCAAGCTCAGGCTGAGGTGAATAATTTAAGAAAGGAATTGGAGCGGGTTTCAGCCCTGGAGCAGGAAACGGAAAAGACGTTAAAGGAAAAGCAGGATCAGTTGGCGCAGGCGCAGGCTGAGGTGGATAATTTAAAAAAGGAGTTGGGGCGGGTTTCAGCCCTGGAGCAGGCGAGGGAAAAGGAACTGAAGGAAAACCAGGGTCAGTTGAGGCAGGCTCAGGCTGAGGTGGATAATTTAAGAAAGGAGTTGGAGCGGGCTTCAGCCTTGGAGCAGGCACGAGAAAAGAAAAATCATCAGGCTTTGCAGCAAAAAGAAATGGTTCATCATTACAGGCAGTTTATTAAACGTCTTTACACACTCATCATGTCTCTTGAAAAAGATTATTTTGCTATAAAAAATTCATATACCTGGCGCGTCGGAGATTTTCTGGTTCGGGGAATGGAGTTGCTTTTATTTAGAAAAAAACGCCCGCTGGCCACGGATCATCTTGAACGGATATTTCAAGAGTACAGAGCAAAAATGCCGGTCTTTGAGCCTGATCAGAAAGAGCTGGCTCAATTCAAAAAATGGGTGAAACAGATTGAGAAGGATTTTATTGATTTATTTGCTTCAAAACGCTGGAAGGTAGGAAATGGTTTTGTTTTTATAATCGGGGGCACGCGTTTTAGCAGAAAAAAATCTACCGCAAGAGATCACATAGATCGTATTTTAAAACATTTTGAGGAGGAGAATAAGGATAAAAATTCGATAAAAATCCCCCCTCTGGAGCCTAAACAATTCCCTCGGCAAATTGATTCCGAAGATAACAAAAAAGCTGATTCGCACAAAGGGGGCAGGCGGGTCTCAAAACCAAAAATATCTGTAATTATTCCTGTTTTTAATAAAAGAGAATATGTTGAATCGTGCATCAATTCCTTGTTTCAAAAGGAATATGAAAATTTAGAAGTCATTTGCGTAAACGATGCATCCAAGGATGGAAGTGAGTCCATTCTTCAGACGTGTGCGCGAAATGATTCCCGGGTTCGTGTTTTTTCGCACAAAGACAATAGCGGGGCCAGTGTTGCAAGAAATACGGGTATATCTCTATCCGATGGAAAGTATCTGCTTTTTCTGGATGCGGATGATATTATTGCTGAAAATGCCCTGGCAGAAATGGCGGAAATAGCAGAGGAACAGCATGCGGACATTGTGCGCGGTAAAATCACCGGGATAATGCCTGACGGGTCAAACCGCCAACTTGCAGCCGAACATTTATTGCATACGGGAATGAAATACAGGGTCAAATGGGCTGAAGAAGAATCATTGTGGTTTTACTGGTATTTTACCGCCAATTTATATAATGCTCAATTTATCAAAAAAAATCGCATCATTTTTCCTCGAAATATGAGAAATGAAGACCCGTTTTTCCTCTGCCGCTGTTTTCTTGCCGCTGAAAATATCTGTTTATATCCCGATATCACCTATTATTACCGGATCGGAGCAGAACAGGCTAAAAAAACACCCAGTTTGAGTTTTTTGACCGGCTGGTCGATGGGGAATTACTATCTTTACCAGCTTTTTCAAACGCAATATGTGCAATCACAATATTTTATGCTGCACTTCCCCAGCCTTCTTGCCCATTCCCAAAATACGGTAAAGCATCTTGACAGGGAGGCGGCTTGCGGCATTCTTAAATACATCAACCTGATATTTTCCCATGCAAATATGGACTATTATACAAATCCGAATTCACAGCCATGGACAAGGAAAAGACGATTGGATAAAAAATACATCGATTATGTTCAAGTATTGCAGTCTCAGCCTCTTGAAAAAATTTATGATTATCTGGCTCGATAGATAGGATATTGGAAAATTTTAACTTCAGGTTTGAAGGGATATTTTGTGAAGTCACCGATTTCCGTCATTATACCCATATACAATGTAGAACCTTATCTTTGCCAGTGCCTCGAATCCGTTATTGCCCAGAGTTTTTCCGATTTCGAAGTCATCGGCATCAATGACAAATCCGGCGATAATTCCGCATCTATTTTTGAACAATTTCTGGAAAAAGACAGCCGGTTCAAATTGATTCATCACAGCGAAAATCTGGGCCTGCCAAGCGCTAGAAATTCCGGCATCTCCCAAGCAACAGGAGAATATCTGTTTTTTCTGGATTCTGATGACTGGATTTCACCGCATGCGCTAAAGCTTTTATTTGAGCTTCTACAAAAAGACAAGGTCGATGTCGCCATCGGCGGAACGCTTAAATGCTACGAAGAATCAGGCAAAGCACTTTGTCGGAACCATGCCTATTATATGGAAGGGGATTTGCACAGGGTCACTATTTTTGATACGCCGCAGTTAAACTGGTCAGTGATTTCATGTAATAAGTTGATAAAGCGGGATTTTATCCAAAAAAACAATCTTTATTTCAGCCCGGAGCCCAGAAGGTTTGAAGATATGCTGACCTATAAGTGGTATCTTTCAGGGGCAAAAGTATCCCTGACAACAGATATCACATATTTTTACCGGCAGCGTTCGACAAAAAACGCCAATGGCTCTATCATGCAGACAAAAGACATTTCTGTGATGAGAGACAAATTTCTAGCATTTGCCGATATCACCGAATTTATGCTTGAGACTGGATATTTTAACTCCAAATATGATCCTATAAACTCGGAATTTTCTTTCACGAATTTGCCACGGGCGCTTTCGTGGATATTGCCCTATGTTGTAAATAATTACTCTGAAACCATGGACGGGGCGGAATCGTTAAAGTCTGTATTCCATGCTTTCAAGAGATTATGCCTCCTTTTTCCAATGACCTATGTTGAAACCATGCCAACTAATCTACAAACTGCATACAATTATATTGTTAAATACGAACTGAATGAGGCAATAAAAAAAATCAGCAGTCTTTATAAAAAATAAAAATCTAAAATATTATAAAATTGTTACAATTAAAAATGGAAATATAATGTTACGCGCTACCAAAGATATCTGGGAGAACCGACATGCTTTGCGCAGTCAATTTTATGTAAACATCAAAACCACCGTAGCCACAACCCGCCTGGGGCTTCTCTGGTGGATTTTAGATCCTTTGCTCCTCATGCTGATATATTATTTTGTAGTGAAAGTTATTTTTGACCGGGGGGGGCCTAATTATCATTTGTTCGCTCTTTGCGGCATTGTTACGTGGCAGTCATTTTCCCGTTCCATTACGCTCTGTACCAGTTCCCTGACCAGCAATGCCGGATTGATCAAGCAGGCGTTGGTGCCAATGGTGCTTTATGTGATTATTTCACCGCTGGTGCAGGCTTTTTTTTATTTGATTGGTCTGATGATCATCATGGTCTGGAACTGGCCAGTCTTGGGGTTCCAGACCATTGGGGTGTTTATCCTTGTTTTTTTGATGGTTCTCATGTCTTTTGCCATAGGGTTGTTTTTATCGATATTTGAAGTTTATATTCGTGATACGGGGAAATTATTATCTTATATCCTGCGGTTTGGGTTTTATATCAGCCCAATACTATATTCTCCTGACCGAATATACGAGATCGCATCCATTCCTGATTATGCGAAAACTCTTTATTCTTTAAATCCAATGGTCCATTTTATCACAGCGGTGAGGGATCTTCTCTTTTTTGGGCGGATGTTTGATTACCTTCCAATTGTGATTACATTTGGCGTTACCCTCTGCATCATGCAGATTGGGTTGGTTTTTTTTCGTCGGGTATCGCCCTATGTCCCTAAAATGATATAGTGAATTGCATATCGCAGGGTTTTGATGTTTATGTCTGAAATTTTAATTAATGCCGTCTCGCAGCCCGTAAAAGCCCCACAGCCCATGGTAACCTTTTCTAACGTGGGGCTCTGTTTCCAGAAACACGCTTCAATTTTTGATCTGCTCTTTGGGAGGAAAAAGAAAGACCGTGAGTTCTGGGCTCTTCAGAATATTTCCTTTACTGTCTGTGAAGGCGACACCATAGGTATTATCGGACGCAACGGCTCAGGTAAGAGTACTTTGTCTCTGGTCTGCACAAAAATCTATCGTCCGGACAGGGGGAAGGTGGAAATCAACGGACGGGTTCAACTCCTGGCCCTGGGCGTAGGATTTGAAAAGCAGCTTTCCGGACGGGAAAATGTGTATATCAATGGGAGCCTCATGGGCCTGAAATTTTCCGAAATCAGGCGGCAGATAGATGATATTGAGGCGTTTGCCGATATCGGGGATTTTATGGATGAGCAGATGCGCACTTATTCCAGCGGCATGAAAAGCCGCCTGGCTTTTGCCATTGCTACGGCCATCCGGCCTGAAATATTGATCCTGGATGAGGTCCTGGCTACTGGAGACAAAGCATTTCAGGATAAAGCCATGGAGAGAATGAAGAATTTGCAATCCCTTGCCAGGTGCGCCCTTGTTATCTCTCATAATCCAGCCCAGCTCAGAAAATTATGCAATAAAGTCATCTGGCTGGAAAAGGGAAAAATAGTCATGCAGGGTGATCCGGAAACCGTGTTGAGTGCCTATAGCGCTTTTTGCGCAAATCCCAAAGAATGGATGGCAAAAAATAATGAGGAACCCAATCATCCAAAAATAATAGTAAATTAATGAACTCATTATCCATATCCCTGTCGTTATTTGAAGAGGCCCGGAGCTGTTATGCTGAAAAACAGTTTGCCGATGCCCGCCGATTGATTGAAGCATACCGGAAGTCCGTCCACTATGAACTTATTGAACATCAGGACCGCCGGAAGGGGCATGAGGTTATGGTGTCGGTGGTTATTGTTTCTTATAATGCCGGCGAAGGTTTGCTGGAATGTCTGGAATCACTTGCCGGACAGCTTGATAAGGATTTCGAGATCATTCTGGTGGATAATGGCGGCAATGAGGAAATTCGATCACAGTTAGAATCCTATCCGCTGTTGTATCTTTCTCCTCCTGTCAATCTTCTGCCTTCCGAAGGCCGGAATCTCGGCGTCAGCTTTGCCAGGGGTCGCTATCTTGTTTTTATTGATGATGACGCCGTGGTACATTCGGATTATATTCAATATGTGAAAAAAGCATGGAACTGTTTTGACTTCTTAGCCCTTAGAGGAAAAATCCTGCCTAAAGGGAGTTTTTCAAACAATTCTTTTACTGGTCATTATGATTTGGGAGAGTATCCAATACCTGCGGTTTTGATGACGGAAGGCAATATGGCGATAAGGAAAGAAGTTTTTACATCAGTGGGTGGTTTTGATCCGTTGCTTTTCGGCGGGGAAGGAACCGAGCTTTCCTGGCGCTGCTGGAAGCATTATCCTGATCAGGATATCTTCTACTGGCCGAAGATGATTATTTTTCATGATTTTGCCCAGGGGAATGCTCTTGTGGTTAAAAAGCAGCGCCATGCATTGGCAGCAGATTATTTTAATTATTTATCCCCTGAAATAAACAGCCTGGCCTCAGGTTATGGCAAATGGTATCAGGCCAGGCCTGGAGGAAAAATGGTTTATGATCAACGGGATTTGATGAGCAAGATTAAAGCCGGTATTCAGGAAAAATTTATTGCTTTAAAAAATAAATTATGAATGATTTTGAACCGTTTTTAAAGAATAGTGGTCATATAAGTCAGGGGACTATCGATCGCAAGTAATTAATTTTACGCAAATAATGATGAATAATAGGCGCGCCGATCCCGCCAGCTTTAGCTGTTAATCGAAGCTACCGGCTTTTAGCCGGTAGAGTATTCACTTTTCGAGGAGTAAAATGGTAATTCGAGTGAAATTGTTACAGACTGAAACGATCAAATTTTTGAACTACAATGCTTTTTAATTCATTCTTTTATCTTCTGATATTTTTGCCGGTGACCATTGGCTTTTATTTTTGGCTAAACAGCAAACGCTTGATAATAATAGCCAATATCTGGCTGGTGGGTGCCTCTCTGTTTTTTTATGCTTTCATGAAAATCGCTTTTCTGCCTGTTATTCTGGTTTCTATCCTTGTGAACTATGTGCTGGGTATTCTCCTCTCTGAGAAAACAGCGCCCTGCACCTCCTATAGCGGCAAGGGCTGGCCCAGTCCCAAGACAATCCTTAAACTTGGCATCCTGTTCAATGTCGGGCTTCTGGGGTATTTTAAATACGCTGATTTTTTCGTAGCCAATGTCAACTCCATTTTTGGCTCCATGATTCCTCTGCCCGAAATCCTTCTGCCCTTGGGTATCAGCTTTTTTACATTTCAGCAGATTGCCTATCTGGTGGATAGATATTATAAACGGATTAGGGGAAAATATGATTTCCTGAGCTATTGTTTGTTTGTATGTTTTTTCCCCCGGCTCATTGCCGGTCCCATTGTTCGCCATGGGGAGATGATGCCCCAGTTCCTAATATTAAGAAATAGATTTTTGAACTGGCGTAATGTTTATAGCGGCCTTTTTTTGCTTGGTGTCGGCCTTTTCAAAAAAGTAGTGATCGCAGAGACTTTTGCTGTTTGGGCCAATAAAGGTTTTGTCGACCCGGATAGTCTGAATTTTCTTTCTTCCTGGGCCACGAGCTTGAGTTACACGGTCCAGCTATATTTCGACTTCAGCGGATACACGGATATGGCCATAGGATCTGCTCTATTCTTAAATATCAAACTTCCCCAAAATTTTAATGCCCCTTATCGAAGTCTTAATATTCAGGATTTCTGGCGGCGCTGGCACATGACCCTGGGGCATTTCCTTAGAGATTATATTTATATACCACTTGGTGGAAGCCGGAAAGGCCCCGTCAGGGTATACCTTAATCTTTTTTTGACATTCTTTATTGCCGGAATTTGGCATGGAACCGGATGGACCTTTGCACTCTGGGGAGCCCTCCACGGCCTTGCTTTGTGTATGCACAGATTTTGGTCCGGTCTGGGTCTGCGTATGCCAAAGTTCTTGGCATGGGCTTTAACATTTCTATTTGTAAATGCTGCCTGGGTCGTGTTTCGGGCTGAGAGCATACCGAAGGCTATTTCTATTCTCGGACATATGATAGATGCCAGATCCATGAGCTGGGCGACTCTCTCACCTTCTTTAATGGTAAAGGCTTCGGGGATTCCTGTTTATCTCATTGGCCTGCTTTTTATATCGGTCTTTCAGGATACCGTGTTCCGAACTACCCAGGAGTGGGCTTCCAAACTCAGGCCTGGGATCTGGTGGTCGTTAGTTGCGGCTTCGGCATTTGTCGTCAGTTTTGTGTTGCTGATGAATCAGAATCGTTTTTCGGAATTTATTTATTTTCAGTTTTGAAGTTAGTGCAGCTTGAAACGAAGTTAGGTTATGCTAAAATATAGACACAATTATAAATATCATGCAATGCTGATAATTCTTATATCTGTACTTTTCGTTTTATTTTTTGCCGGTTTTAACTATATTGTC
>PCSG01000227.1 GCA_002772195.1 Desulfobacterales bacterium CG23_combo_of_CG06-09_8_20_14_all_51_8
TGGCAAACCCTCAACAAGTGCGCCAACCCTAAGGACGCGCGCTTCTCCGACACGTTTCTGATCGTCACGCCCGGAATCACCATCCGCGACCGGTTGCGCGTGCTGATGCCGAATGACCCGGAGAATTATTATCGCCAGCGAGATATCGTTCCGTCTCAGCTTAAGGACCAGCTCGGACACGCCAAAATCAAGATTACCAATTTTCACGCATTCCAACTGCGTGAGAAAGTCGCCGCCGGAAAGATTACGAAGTCGATTCTCTCGGCCCAGAATACCGATGGGCAGCCAAGCCCGTTCACCGAAACCCCCGACCAAATGGTGCGCCGCGTTTGTCGCGAATTGGGCGTGAAAAAGAACATTATCGTTTTAAACGATGAAGCCCATCATTGCTATCGCCGCAAACCCGATGCTGAAACTGAAAAACTCACCCACGAGAAACTTACAATTGATGATCGTGCTGAAGCCAAGAGTCGTGAGGAAGAGGCCCGTATCTGGATTTTCGGCATTGAGGCCGTGAAAGCAAAAATCGGCGTGAAGGCGATTTACGATCTTTCGGCAACGCCGTTTTTTCTGCGAGGTTCGGGTTATTCCGAGGGTACGCTTTTTCCGTGGGTGGTGTCGGATTTTTCCCTCATCGACGCCATTGAGGCAGGTATCGTCAAAGTGCCTCGCGTGCCGGTTGCCGACGATTCGATGACCGGTGACGAGCCCACTTACCGTGATCTTTGGCTGCGCATCCGCGATCATTTGCCCAAAAAAGGCCGCAAAACGGAAGCGGTGGATGGTGAACCGAAACTCCCTGTCGAACTGCAAGGGGCGTTGCTCAGTCTATACAGTAATTATGAAAAATATTATCGCCTGTGGGAGCAGAACGCCGAGGCCCGCGCCCGTGGCATCACGCCGCCGGTGTTCATTGTCGTCTGCAACAACACCAATGTTTCCAAGCTGGTTTTCGACTTTGTGGCCGGATGGGAAAAACAGATCGGGGAACAGACGATTGTCCAGGCCGGTCAACTGCCCATTTTTCGAAATGATGACGGCAACGGCTTCTGGCTCCACCGTCCGAACACGATTCTTGTGGATAGCAGGCAACTCGAATCCGGAGATGCCATGAGCGTTGATTTCAAGAAAATCGCAGCCCGTGAAATCGACGAGTTCAAGACCGATTACCGCGCCCGCTTTCCCGGTCGCGACTCGGATAACCTTACCGACGAAGACCTGCTCCGGGAAGTGATGAACACGGTCGGAAAGGTCGGCAAACTTGGCGAACACGTCAAGTGTGTGGTCAGCGTTTCCATGCTCACGGAAGGCTGGGACGCCAATACTGTCACCCACGTTCTTGGCGTGCGGGCCTTTGGCACGCAACTCTTGTGCGAGCAAGTGGTCGGTCGCGCATTGCGCCGTATGAGTTATGCAGCGGACGGGGACGGCAAATTCAGCCCGGAGTATGCCGAAGTCTATGGAGTGCCGTTTTCTTTTATCCCATGCAGTGGGGCGAATACTGATCCCAAGCCCCGCCCGCTCCCCACCCGAGTTCGCGCACTGGATAGCCGCATCAATAGCGAGATCACTTTTCCCCGACTGCTTGGCTACCGCTATGATGTTGCCGGTGAGCGGCTTTCCGCCAAATTCACCAAAGAATCCAATCTGACGCTCTCCACCGAAGACCTTCCGACAAAGGTGCAGCTCGACCCCATCGTCGGTGAATCCAGCATTCATACCCTTGACGATCTCAAGCGGCGGCGTCCCAATGAAGTCGCTTTTCTGCTGGCCAAACTGACACTGGAAAAGTATTTCCGCGACGACGAAGGCAACGACAAACCCTGGTTCTTCCCCCAACTGCTTGGCATCGCCAAACGCTGGCTCGTCGAATGCGTTGTCTTAAAGGACAACACGTTTCCGCAATTGCTGCTGCTTATTGAGTTTACCCATGATGCCGCCGATCTTATCTATAAGGCCATTATCGCTTCCGCCAACGCTTCAACCGGCGGCACAGCAGCGATTAAACCCATTATGCGCCCCTATGACACCATCGGCTCCACCCGTTACGTCGATTTCGATACCATCCGGCCTGTCTATACGACCCATGCCGAGAAATGCCATATTTCCCATGTGGTGGCCGATACCGGCTCGTGGGAGCAAAAGATGGCCGAGGCTCTGGAAAACATGCCCGAAGTAAGGAGTTACGTTAAAAATCATAACCTTGGATTCACCATCCCCTATACGCTGAACGGTGAGGAAAAAAATTATATCCCTGACTTTGTCGCCTGCATCGATGACGGCCACGGGGAAAATAACCTGTTGAAGCTGATTCTCGAAGTCACCGGCGAAAACAGAAAGGACAAGTCTGCCAAGGTCGCCACAGCAAGCACATTGTGGGTGCCTGCGATTAATAATCATGGGGGTTTCGGCCGCTGGGCATTCATAGAAATGCCCGACCCGTGGAATGCGGAAAATCTTATTCGAAAAATAATCCGCAGATAACGCAGATGGACGCAGATGACGCGCTATCAATATGATTTTGCCTGTAGGAGCGGGCCATGCCCGCGATCATTTCCGCAATCGCGGGCATGGCCCGCTCCTACGGCCGAAAATGATGATCATGATAGATTTACTGCTCGCACATCTACGGCTGAACTAAAATCTGAAGAAAAATGGACACGATGATGCTGACACGTATAAAAATAAGAAATTTTAAGCGGTTTGATGAGGTCGATCTGGATCTTGGGAAATCCGTTGTTTTGATCGGCCCGAATAACTCCGGAAAAACAACCGCGCTTCAGGCGTTGGCCTTGTGGGATATCGGGGTGCGTCGCTGGAACGAAAAAAGAAAAGGCCGGACTTCTCCTGAAAAAAGGCCCGGTGTCACCATCAATCGTCGCGACCTTGTATCCATTCCCGTACCCAACGCCAACCTGCTATGGCGCAATCTGCATGTGCGCGATGTAACTCGCTTGAATAATGGCGAAAAGACGACGCAGAAAACGCAAAATATACGGGTTGAAATTATTGTAGAAGGTATCACAAAAGGAAAAGCATGGGCCTGCGGTCTGGAATTCGATTACGCCAATGACGAATCCTTCTATTGCCGACCGTTGCGCACGGATGATGAAGGAAAAGAACGGATGCCTGTTCCGGAAGAGGCAGGGGACATCAAAGTGGCTTTTTTGCCACCCATGTCCGGTCTGGCCGACCGGGAATTTATCAAGCAATCCGGAGAGATCGGCGTGCTCATTGGTCAGGGACAAACCGCCCAGGTGGTTCGGAATCTCTGTTTTCAAATTTATCGGCAGAAAGATGAAAATACCTGCTGGCAGGAATTAACCGCCCATATCCGGTCTTTTTTCGGAGTGGAGTTGCTTCCACCGGATTTTATCCCGGAACGCAGCGAAATCACAATGGCTTATAAAGATGAATACAACAACATCCTTGACCTTTCCTCCTCCGGTCGCGGTCTGCAACAGACGGTGTTATTGCTGGCCCATTTGTATTCGAACCCCAAAACCGTATTGCTTCTTGACGAACCGGACGCCCATCTGGAGATATTGCGGCAAAGACAGACTTACAACCTTTTGGTGAATGTTGCGGAACAACAAAATTCTCAGATCATCGCCGCCAGTCATTCGGAGGTCGTCCTGAACGAAGCGGCCGGTCGGGATACCGTTATCGCCTTTGTGGGCAAACCCCACCGGATTGATGACCGCGGATCACAGGTGCTGAAATCTTTGCGCGATATCGGCTTCGACCAATATTATCAAGCGGAACAAAAAGGGTGGATTCTGTATCTTGAAAATTCAACAGACCTGGATATCCTCAAGACATTCGCCAGGCGGTTAAATCATAAAGCTCTGGAATTTCTTGATATGTCGTTTGTCAAATATGTGGAAACCAACCTCCCCCAGCGCGCCAGGGACCATTTTTTCGGGGTGAGGGAAGCGAAATCCGATCTCGTGGGCATCTCGATTTTTGATCGGTTGGATAAAGAGCTGAGAACCGAAAACGGTTTAACCGAACTCATGTGGCGTCGCCGGGAAATTGAAAATTATTTCTGCATGGAGGAGGTTTTGCTGGCGTATGCGCATTATGATGTGCCGGATGATTTGTTCGGGTTTCAGGAAAAAGAAAAACGCCTCAAGATTATGCGGGAGGTGATTATTGAGGTGGCAAGCGCACTGGAGACCCTTGGCAAGGGCAGCCCCTGGTCGCCCGACATCAAGGCCTCCGATGAATTTCTGGAACCGCTGTTTAAGAAATATTTCAAAAGAATGGAATTGCCCCTTGAATTCCGGAAATCCGATTACCACCAATTGGCCGGTTTTGTCCCGGC
>PCSG01000171.1 GCA_002772195.1 Desulfobacterales bacterium CG23_combo_of_CG06-09_8_20_14_all_51_8
TCGAAAGAAATTTTCAAAGAGCAGGAAAAAATTTCTAAAATTTTTTGCCCGGCCGAGAAAAAATCCGGGGTTTTCTGTCAGGCACTATTTAGAATTTTTAAAAAAAATTAGTTGACACTGAATTCCGTGGTGTTTAAATTTCAATTAAAATGAATTAAGGAATTTAACCCCTAAAAATATAAAGGATTTCAACATGAAGCGCACCCATTACAACCACGCAAAGAAGCAGGAAGGCATGTTTACAGTTTCCGAACTATTGCAAGCCTGTGAGATCAAACAAGGGATCTTTTATGCCGATATCGAAAAACGCTACCTGCCTGACGGTATCAAAGTCCAGTATGGTGATGGGGTTCGAACCCTGTATTCACGCCATGACGCCCGGCAAATTTTTATTTTCGGAAAACTGGTTAGCCTGGGAATCCAAAGGAAACACGCTGCGAATATCACTCAAAAATTCTGGCCTGAAAACTTTTCTGATGCCTGGGCCATTGTTGCGGGCTTTGAAGATGGCAATCCCAGGATTGTATCGGGCAATAAACCGGAAACCCTTTTAAAAACTCTTTCCGACCACCTGGCAGGGGTTGTTTTGGATCTTCGAAACTTGATTGCCGAGATCGACGGCAAACTGGATGGTTTGAAATAAAACAATCGGCACCGTCAATTCCCTTCGGTGCTGAAAAACGGAAGGTGCTGGCTGTATTGTACCCCCTTTCCAGCCGGCTGCCTTCCAATACTTTCAAAAATTCACCCGGGGGGCAAAAATCCCCGGAAACACAATGACATGACCGCCACGGACGAACGCGGACGCAAAGGCCGCCGGACCCTTGGCTGGGAATTATGGGGGATGAAAAGACAAATCGCTAAAGTTTTAAGAATGTTACTGGCAGAGTTTTTGACACGGCTACCTTATTGGAATTGGAGTTCAAGATTGCTGGATCGGCTTTTAGTGGTTGAAGAGGGGGGGGGAATGGAAAAAGGAATGATTGAAAAAATTCGAGACGCCGGAATTTCACCCCCCGAGCAGATTATCAATGATGGTTCAATCCATCGTTTCCCTTCTAACGGCGATGCGTCAGATAAGGCGGGCTACTATCTTTTATATCCTGATGGCGGCGGTTTTTTTGGCTGCTGGCGGTCCGGGATATATCAGACCGTCAAACCCGATGGCGCGGAAACCTGGACGGATCAGGACCGGGCCGCATACCGTCAGAAAATCGAACAGGCAAAAGCCGAAGCAACAGCACAGCGAGAACGAGAACAGGCGGAAGCTGCTGAAAAGGCGCGCAAGATAAGAAATTCAGCGGCACCGGCGAACCCTGAACACGCATATTTAAAAAAGAAACAGATCGGACCGCACGGCGCAAGGCAGACCGGGAAAACCCTTATTTTATCCATCGAGGATCTTTCCGGCAAGATTGTATCCATCCAGTCCATTGACCCAGAAGGGAAAAAGAAATTCCTGCCCGGCGGCAAGATCAGCGGCGGATTTATGGTTATCGGGGGCCGTGATTTCACGCAAGGCGGCTTTATATGTGAAGGGTACGCTACCGGCGCAAGTATTCATGAGGCTACCGGGAAACCTGTTATCGTGGCTTTTAACAGCGGGAACCTTCCGGCAGTGGCGGAAGCCTTTAAGGATCATCCTTTGACCATTGCGGCGGATAACGACCTGGGCACCAAAATAAAAACCGGGAAGAATCCGGGAATTGAGGCAGCAAAGAAGGCGGCGGATGTTTCGGGCCTGCCTTGTCTTGTTTGTCCGGTGGATTCTGATTTCAATGACCTTGCGGTAAAATATGGAACCGAAACCCTAAAAAAGTTCTTTAATGAAAATGTTCTCAACATTCTCAACAATCTCAACATTAACGACAGTTCTCAACAGTTCTCAACAAAAAACACCCCCGAACCACCACAAAATTTGGCCGGTAACATTAAACAATTTATAGAAAATTCAACAGGTTCTTTCCATACGCGGGATATTGACGCCGAGTTCGGATTGAAAACCCGCAAAGAAAAACAAGCCCGGTCGAGCGCGCTATTATATTTATATAAAAAAAACTTTATAAATAAAGATAAATCCATAACTGGAAGATGGCATATCATTGACTCATCCATAGACTGGATCGACCTTGACGCACCAGCAGAAGAAAACTTCCCCCTTGTCCTTCCCTTTGGATTGTCTGAGGCAGTTTCAATACCACCAAAAGCAATAATTATCCTGGCCGGATCTACGAACGCCGGCAAGACGGCTTTCATTTTTAACACCCTAAGATTGAACCTTGGATCTGATTTTAAAAAAACCTACCTGATGTCAGAGATGGGACCCGGCGAATACATCACCCGGCTTAAATCCTTCAATGAACCTTTGGATAAATGGAAGGAAGTAAATGCAGCGTCACGGAGCTATGACTTCAACGGGGCAATCGCCCATCATAACCTGGATGGACTTACCTGTATCGATTACCTGGAAGAAATCGACGGGGAATACTTCAAAATAGCTTCCGATATCCGGAATGTCTATGACGCCCTGGGCGGCGGTGTGGCCATTATCGCAATCCAGAAAAAAGCAAGCAATCAAACAGCAAGAGGCGGCGAGGCCACCATGGAAAAGTCACGCCTTTATCTGACCCTGGATTATCTGGCTACCAAAGAAAACTCCATTGTTTGCGCCCTGAAGATCACGAAATTGAAAAACTTCATCGGCAAAAATCTTCAGAACCATGAACTGCATTTCGAAATCAACAGGGGCGCTCAAATTTCCAAGGTGATGGACTGGACCCCATGCGCTAAGGTGGACCGGGAACGATGCAAAGCAGAATACGAAAGAACGAATCCGGAAACGGATCTGGATCAAAAGGACTATGCCGTGACCTTCCGGACGGATGCGGGCCGCATTGTCGGGATGAATAATCAGGACTATTCCAAGCTGCTTCAAACTCATGGAATGGTTGCTGCTGAAATCCTGGAAGAAATTGCAGCGGATTCATTCAAGCGGGAATTCATAAAGGATAAGGGATGGTTCTTTCAAGTGCCTAAAATCCTAAAGAAAAAGATTGCAGAGAGAGAGGCGGCGCTTGTTTAGGGTGCGGGAATTGATGCCGGGCGCAAGAACAACAGAAATAAAAAGCGAACGCTCGCTCGTTTTTTATCTGAACAGTGTTCAATTTAAAGCGGGGCGGATCTGGTGCTGGGATCTGGTGAAAGAGATCCGGCAAAAAGTTCCTGGTGTGTTTCATTGCCGGGAATTGCTTCCGGATCTGGTGCCGGAATTTATTCCTGGGTGATGTTTAAAGCGTTATCGAAAAAGATAATGGCAAAAAAATGAAATCCAATAAAAACAGCGCGTTAAAAATCCGGGGAATGATAGCAGGGGATGAACTACGGATTCATAATCCGAAGATAAAACGAATTAAATAAATATAAAAACAGTAAGTTAAGATTGCCGGTGGATTGTTTGGAAACGTTTTTAGCAACATGACCCCGGCGGAAAGACACAGGCGGAATAAAATGAAACAGCAAAATGATGCAGGCAAAAAGAACACCAAAAGCGAAAAAAAGGCGCTTCAACTCTTCTTAAATGCAGTGGACCGAAACGGCGGCATAAGTTATCGCAGCAGGTACGGCATTCAGGTAAAGGACATAATGGACCGTTTTAAAGATAGCACGGATCAGGTTGCAGTCGCTTTGTTGCAGGCTGATGTAGCGAACCTGGCAGTTATCCGCCGGGCTATCCTAGATTATCTTCTGAGCAATCCGGGCCTCATGGTGGATGCTGAATCCGGTGTTAATAAGATGCTTACGAATGATTTCTTGAAATTATCGGCGGCATTGCGGTCCTCGTTGTTGGTGCTGAAGCAATTTGACCGGCGGCGAAAGGGGAAGGAAGGGGAAGACCTTTCCGATATTCTTTTCGATGATGCAGCAGACAGCGCCGGGGATGATTTCAAAGATCCGGCTTCCGGCTGAAGACTTCCGGCGAGATCCGGGCGGCGGCTTCCGGACCCGTGAGCCTCCCCGATGGCCGGGGCCGGGGGAGAGGGGGTCCACCACGCACAAAATTTTTATATCGTGGATGGTGGGCAATGAAAATTTGACTAGTCAAAAAATTGACGGGGGTGAACGATGACGACGAGAGCAGAGATCCAGGGCAGGCAAGAAAAGATCATCGGCATAATTGACGATCTTTATATCTATTGGCCGCTTACGGTTCGGCAGTGTTTTTACCAGATGGTTGCCGCAGGGCATATTGAAAATTCAAAAGAAGGTTATGGGCAAGTTCAACGGGCATTAAAGGAATTGCGGGAATCTGATCAAGTGAAATGGGAAGCGTTTCAGAATTGCCGAAATGCTTGCTACCCTCTGACTTGGTTTGCTGCTTCCGGACGTTATAAATTGGCGGGTCAAAGTCGGTCAGGTGATTTGCGGCGGGTTTGTTCGATTCCGGCAGATTTGCCATTTCCGAACAAATTTCATTAACCTGCGGGTTTGGCGGATTCGGCAAGTTTGCCAAAATCCATAAAATCCTTTATCATCCATGGGTGCCCTGCCTGTGTCATGCCGTCCGTCACCGGCTGATGGTCCGCGTATTTTTGCGTTAAAGGGTGTGTTGGATTTAATAAAAATAAAGGAGTAAATAATGGCAATTAATGAGGCGTGTTCGGTTTGGATTGAACAGCGGATATCTGAAGAGTTGGAAGAAAAAGAAATAACCGGGAAGTCGCTGCGTGAAATC
>PCSG01000098.1:0-3221 GCA_002772195.1 Desulfobacterales bacterium CG23_combo_of_CG06-09_8_20_14_all_51_8
TATGAACATCTTTTTTCAAAAACAAAAGATTTCAAAACACTTCCGCGGCTTCCCCTGTTTTTTTAATGCAGTTTATGACTATCTTCTTTTGCTCCTTGACCATGTCTACAAAGATATCGTCAAGATGCGGTATGATATGTTGTGGAACCTGCTCAGTGTCACAAATAGTGAACAAGAAAATCAGTGCCAGCGGGTCAAAATATTAAAGCATTTTGAGAATGCGGATAGCGTTGATAACGATTATAAATGTGGATGCTGCAATGCCTGCTCTCCAACACTGGATTTTCTTGACCGCGTTAATCCAAGAATCCAAAACCTCAGTTTAGAATCAAGCAGACTTGAACTGAATGAACTTTTGAATCATAACGAACTGGATATCGATAAATTACGAGAACTTTGTGTGGTATTTCGTGACTACAGTATTGGAGAATATGCAGGAGCCCGTGCCATACTGGAGGGCAGTCCAAACAACCTCCCGGCCCTTTATCTAACAAGAGAATTTTCTCCACAGGCTGAGTTAGAAGCCAATACCAGGCGATTGTTGCGTACCGCTAATGATCGGGGGTTACCCCTTGCGCAATTGCGCGAGTTATACGAAACTTCCGGTTCGCAGTTCAAACCCGCCCTTTTGCTGATTTTAAATGACGAGTATAGGACGAGCGACACCCCCGAAGGTTGGGAATTCTTGATAGAAGAAGCCAAAAATTGGCAACATTCCAATAATATTCAGATTGCGGCCTTGCATGATTGTCTTGATTTTTTTGTCCTGGTCGACGAAATGATCCCGGCTGACACGGAATATTTTCGAGAGAGGGTGGAAACAATGGAGGAAATATTAAATGCCTGAAATCACCAGCAGAGACAGAATTATAAAGAAACTCGGTGAGTTTGACGAGCGCATGAACGGGGCTGTCGCGGCCGCAAAAAAAATGGTTGAGGTAAAAGACAATGTTCTAATCATGGAACATTCTATCAAGGATGCACTTCAACAAAGCGTTGAATCAAAGGAAGCTCTTCAAAACATAGAGGCTGAATGGGACGATCTGAAAAGTGAATTTGAGGAGACCAGAGAAGAGATTATCAATGAAATTCACAATAGACTGATTGATCATCAAGAACTTGAACGCATGTCCCGAGGGCATCAGGAGAAGACAGCGGCGGACCGCGAAATAATCGTTCAACAGATTAATAACCTTCAACAATTACTAAAAAATTCGCGGCAGGAGTTAGAAACTGAAATTAAAGGAAACCTTGTTGAGACAGGAAAATACATTCATTCCCAGATAAATGACATTGAAAAGAGTTTATGGGAAAAACAGCAAGACAGCATGAAGTCCTTCAAAGAAGACGTCAAAAAAGAACTTTATGATCACCAGCAGCGCGCTGAACGTAATCTGACTGAATTTCTTAATAAACAGAATACATTGGTTCAAAATTTAACACAACAGATTGACGGTTTTCACCGTTCAGCTCGAACCCTGTCATCTGAACAGCAGCAAATGCAACAAAATTTTATTCGGCTTGAGGCAAAAGTCACCAATGATTTGACAAAACTGAAAAATGCTACAAACCTTGTCAAATCAGAGAAGGAAAAAATTGCTGAAAAACTGGATCAGATTATTATACAGTTGCAAGGTTTCAAAACTCTAGGTCGTCGTCCCTTTTCAAATCTTTCGTTGCTGAAAAACACGGAGACCATCCCATGAACGACCGGGAAAACCAATTGGTGGAATGGAAAGAATCCTGGCGGGATGATTGTCTGCGCTGGATTTGCGGGTTCGCCAATGGTCGGCGCGCCGGTTCCTGAGGTTCGTTTGACCGGCAACGATTTGTGGCTGGAATTTTCGTTTTCACGGGCGTATGTGAATGCGGTTAAAGGTGAAGCCACTGCCCAAGAAACTACCCAAGAAACTACCCAGGGAAAAATTCTCTTCCTGCTTGAGTCAACACCAACGCTGACCCGCCGGCAATTGGCTGTTCAGTTGGAAATGACTGAAGACGGCATAAAGTATCATTTGAACAAATTAAAAAAGCAAGAACGGATTCGTCATGTTGGTTCCACTAAAAAAGGTTGGTGGGAGGTTTTGAAGTGAGTCCGCCAGACAGGCACAAACTTGACGAGCGCACAACCATGTCGAAAAATCGCTTCTTGCCCGGCTTGACGGTCTTGGCCCGGATATTTCAGAATTTTCGATGAAATGCAGATGGTTCTTATGGAGTGAATGTCATGAAAGACACGTTATGGCACATGAAGCCCAATAAGGCCAAGGCCCTGATGCTGGCCCGGCGGCAACTTTCCGAACTGGTTTGCGATGCGGTGAATCTGGAGGGGATCCCTTTTACCCTGCCGGAAATTCAGACCTTGCTGGATGGTGTCACTGTGGGCGGGCATCGGCTGGCGGACCAGCAAATCGCCCTGAATCAGGCAGCGGCATGGCGAATGGTTTTTAAATGGGTGGAGACGGATCAATTTGCGATCACGATGGAAAGGGCTTGTGAATTGCATGGCATCGCCGCCAAGGACGATGCTCTGGACTGGGGCCGATTCCGCACAGGATCGGTCACCATCGCGGGGACGGACTATAATCCCCCGGCGGCGGAGCAGCTTTCGGCCCTATTTGACCAAATGAAGATGGACGCTTCCCGGCTATCCGACATCTATGATCAGGCCATTTATTATTTTCTCACCATGGCGCGGTGCCAGTTTTTCTATGATGTCAACAAACGCATGGGCCGTTTTATCATGAACGGGCTTCTGCTTGATCACGGATACCCGGCCATTAATCTTCCAGCCAAGCGGCAATTGGAGTTTAATCAACTGATGCTTGCCTTCTACAAATCCGGGAATCAGAACCCCATGAATGTCTTTCTGCGGTCCTGTCTGGATGAAAAAATCATCCGAATCATGAAGGAGGGTTGATGAAGAAACAGAAAAATCGCTGGGGACGGCGGGCCGCATACCGTTTGTTTACGGATTTCAACTGAGCCCAGGCCTGCCTGGGAGTTTTCCAGGATATGACTGGCCAGCCGGATAATTCGCTGATCAAAGCCGTCACGGGACTTGAGGGCGGGTGCGTGGCCTGCGGCTCCACTTGCGGCATCGTGAGCGCCGGGGCCTTGTGCATGGCCTTGGATCATGAAGCGGAAATCCAGATGAAAGGTCGGGCCGGGGAAGAGGAGGCCTTGGTCCGGGCGGGAGATTTCGTCCGCTGGTTTGAAGC
>PCSG01000098.1:3236-4775 GCA_002772195.1 Desulfobacterales bacterium CG23_combo_of_CG06-09_8_20_14_all_51_8
CATCTGCCGGGAGCACACCCGGGCGGATTTCTATTCCACATGGGGACAGCTCAAGTATTTCCTGACCTTCTATCGCATGATCGGATGTTTCCGACGCATCCGGGTGCCATGCGGCATTTTTATGATGATCAGTCCCGTCAAAAACCGGCAACGGTGCCGGAAGCGGCCCCGGTCCCGGAAAATGGCTCCCTTGCATTGCGCCGGCTATGTTTTAGAGGGTATCCGGAAAAATACCGGCATTGGAAACCGGCGGCTGGAGGGCCTGTCGTTTGTGTTTGACGGTGGGATGGGTCTGTCCGGCGGCCTTTGCGGGGCCATGGCCGGGGCTGTGATCGGCATCAATGTTTTTGGTGGGGCTGCCGGTGCGGGAACAGTCTTTCTGGAAAACCGCCGCAGGTTTCGGCATCGGCCATGTCAATCTGCTGATGGACACGCCCTTTGGGCCGAAAGAACCGTTCCGAGCCGGAAAGCAGGTGATCCGGGAATTTAAAAAAATCGCGGGGACCTTTGCATGCCGGAACATCACCGGCCGGCTGTTTTCAAGGCCGTCGGAATTTCAGGAATATGTCCGGGTGAGCGAAACCTGCAAAAATCTCATGGACCGGATGGTGGAAAAGGCCTCGCAGGTGGTTCGGCGGTATCAAGAGGATGAATTGCGGGATATGGACAATAACTGAAAATATTTACCCTCATCCCGACCTTCTCCCAGGGAGAGAAGGGGATAAATGGAATTAGGCCGGACCTGGAATATCATAGGTGGCGCAGGAGCCGCCGCCGCATTGATGGGACTTGCAGGACGCCTTGGGCGCGTTTGATCCGGCGGATATGGAAAAACTGGTGGAACTCATCAGCCGCTGAAGGTTTTCCGATCCGCATTGGTCGCATTTCATTTCCACTTTGTCGTCGCTCGTCCGGAACAGGATTTCTTTTTTCGCGCCGCAGTCCGCGCACTGGAATTCATATATGGGCATGGGTTTCTCCTTTTTTGGATTGATTTTTTTCGTCTAATGAGCGTTTTAATATGATGATCGGATGCGACTTGTCAAGGCTATGGAAGGCGCTGGGATGACCTGGTTCGTATTTGCGTTTCTGACCGCTTTGTCCGTGGCCGTTCATGACGCCTGGGTGAAAAAATGGTTTTCTTCTCTGTCGACTTATGAAATGCTCGCCATTCCGCTCGTTTACAGCCTGCCCTGGACGGTGGCAAGTCTCCTGGTTGTCAATGTTCCGCCCCTGGACCGGGTGTTTTACCTTACGTTTTTGGTCCTTCTGCCGCTCAACGCAGTGCCGCTTTTTATGTATATCCGGGCCATTCAGGTGTCGCCCCTGTCCCTCACCGTGCCGTATCTGGCCTTTACGCCGGTGTTCATGATCGCCACCGGGTTTTTGTTTCTGGGTGAGATGCCGGACATCTGGGGTTTTGTAGGCATCGGGGCCGTGTGCGCGGGCAGCTATGTGTTGAACATGGACCTCCGGAATTTGTCTTTGCTCGGCCCCCTGCGGTCGGTGTTCAAGGAAACCGGGTCCTGGATGATGCTG
>PCSG01000376.1:0-147 GCA_002772195.1 Desulfobacterales bacterium CG23_combo_of_CG06-09_8_20_14_all_51_8
CGAAATCCACGGAAAAAATGCAGGTGTTCTGGCCCTGGTCTTCCTTTAGGATGTCCGCCTGCACCGTCCCCCGAACCCGGGAGAGGACATCGGTCCGGATGCGCTGATATTCTTCATTTGTGGGCGCTTTTCCGGTTTCGGACGTAA
>PCSG01000376.1:179-1801 GCA_002772195.1 Desulfobacterales bacterium CG23_combo_of_CG06-09_8_20_14_all_51_8
AAAAACATGGCCAGGACCATGGGGGCCGGGCCGTTGATGGTCATGGACACGGAGGTGTTGGGGGCAGCGAGATCAAATCCGCTGTAGAGGATTTTGACATCTTCAATCGAGCAGACACTCACGCCGGAGGTGCCGATCTTGCCGTAAATATCGGGCCGGATGTCCGGGTCGCATCCATAGAGAGTCACGGAATCAAAGGCTGTGGACAGGCGGTTGGCCGGATAGTTTCCAGACAGCAGCTTGAAGCGCCGGTTGGTGCGGGCCGGGTCCCCTTCGCCGGCGAACATGCGGGTGGGATCTTCATCGGCACGTTTTAAGGGGAACACTCCGGCCGTGAACGGAAACGCGCCGGGCAGGTTTTCCCGTCGCAGCCAGGCATAGATTTCGCCGGGGTCCGTAAAGCCGGGCAGGGCGATTTTGGGGATGCGGGTCCCGGCAAGGGATCGAGTGAACAGGGGTTGGCGAATTTCGCAGCCCCGGACCTGATACACGAGTTCGTCTTGGGCGTACCGGGCTTTGATTTCATTCCACCCGGCCATGAGGTCCCGGGTCTCCGGTTGAATCCGGGATTCGGCGTCAGCGATCTTTTGAGAGAAGCCATCGGCCATGGACGGGCCGCCAGCGCTTTTGGAGGGCGGATTGCCGAAGGACGTTGCGGTTTCCTTGAGGTGCCAAAGCTGTCTTAAAGCATCGGCCTGGTCATGGGTCTGCCGGTGATAATGCCGCACACAGTCGGCGATTTCGGATAGATACCGGACCCGTTCCGGAGGCACGAAAATGGTTTTGGACGTGGTGGCGCGGGCCGTGATTTCCGGCAGGTCTCTTTTAAAAACAACCCCGGTTTTTTCAGCGATGATTTTTAAAAGAAATTGATACAGGGCCGTGACGCCGTCGTCGTTGAATCTTGAGGCAATGGTGCCGAACACCGGCAGTTTTTCAGGCGGGGTGTCCCATTTCTTATGATTGCGCTGGACCTGTTTTCGCACGTCCCGAAGGGCGTCTTCGCTGCCTTCCTTGTCGAATTTGTTCACCACGACAATGTCCGCATAATCCAGCATGTCGATTTTCTCGAGCTGGGACGCAGCCCCGTAATCGCTGGTCATGACGTAAACCGACAGGTCCGTGCAATCAAAAATCCGGGACGCGCCCTGGCCGATGCCGGCGGTTTCCGCGATGATCAGATCAAATTCGGCGGCTTTTAAAATACGGATGGCGTCCGGCAGGACCTCCGGCAGTTCCGAGCCGGAATTCCGGACGGCAAGGCTGCGCATGTAGACGTTGGAAGTGTCGATGCTGTTCATGCGGATCCGGTCCCCAAGCAGGGCCCCTCCTGTTTTTCGGCGGGACGGGTCGCAGGAAAGAATGCCGATATGAATGTCCGGCAGGTCATTTAACAGCCGGATGACCAGCTCGTCGGTGAGGGAGGATTTGCCGGCCCCGCCCGTTCCGGTGATGCCCACCGCCAGCGCGGATTTTTCGGTGATATTTTTAAAAATGGAATCCCGGATGGTGGAAAAAAAATTATTTGACCCGGGCAGGCGGCATTCCGCTGCGGAAATCAACCGCGCAATCGCGCGGGTGTTTTCCGGAGACAAAGATGCCGGAAGGGTATGATCATCAAA
>PCSG01000376.1:1832-4752 GCA_002772195.1 Desulfobacterales bacterium CG23_combo_of_CG06-09_8_20_14_all_51_8
TGGTTGATCATGCCCTGAAGACCCATGGCTGCGCCATCCGCCGGTGAATAAATCTTGGTGATGCCGTAATCCTCGAGTTCGCGAATTTCGTCCGGCACGATAACCCCCCCGCCGCCTCCGAAGATTTTGATATGGGAGGCGCCTTTTTCCCGAAGCAGGTCACTGAGGTATTTAAAAAATTCCATATGGCCGCCCTGATAACTGGAGATGGCAAGGCCCTGGACATCTTCTTCAATGGCGGCCTTGGCGATTTCCGCAACTGAGCGGTTATGGCCCAGGTGGATGACTTCTGCGCCCGAATCCTGAAGGATCCGTCGCATGATATTAATGGCTGCGTCATGGCCGTCAAACAGCGCGGTTGCCGTCACCACGCGAATCGGGTTGACGGGAACATACGGGTCTGTTTCCTGATTCATTGATTCTCCTTTACTCAATGGATATTCCCCATTCCCGGGACCGGTCCGGTTGAGACGAATGGATAAGTGGCGGCCCTTCAGTCGACAGCGCCCACCGGAAATCATTTTGTTCAAGGGTGTCCACATATTTAAAGCCGCCGTCCACCCAAACTTCCGGGGACAGGCGCGTTTCATCGCCGCCGCAGCGCATCAGGCGGTCGCAGGTCATGATCCAGCCCATCACAAAGCCATGTTTTTCCATGGCCGCGAGGGCAAATTCCGAACAATTCGGATGCATGGGACAGGAGCCCGTCCGCACGGCCGTGAGATGATCCAACGGACCTTGATAAAACCGGATGGCAGCGGACAGCGGGGATATGCTGCTGGTTTCGTCGGGGTGCGGTTTGGCGCATCCGGACACCATCCCCGCCATCAGCAGGGCCGCGAGAATCCGCGGCAACCGATTTTGACTTTTCACCTTTCTCACGAAGCCGTCCTTTTCTTTAAAAAGATCGCATCCCCGATCATGGACAGGAAAAATCCCGCCGCCGCCACCAGAATAATGGTGGCCCCGGATGTCAGGTTATACGTAAACGCCAGCCAGAGGCCTGAAATGTTGAACACCACAGCCAGCACCGTGGATAGAGCCATCATCTGCCCGAGGGTCCGGCAGTATTTTTCCGCGATATAGGGCGGAATGGTCAAGAGCGCAATGACCAGAATCAGCCCTACCACCCGGATGATGATGACGATAGACACCGCCACCAGGCCGATATACAGAAAATAAATGAGATTGACCGGCACTCCCCGGAGGCGTGCGAACTCATCATCATAGGAGATGGCCAGCAGGTCCCGGTAAAAAAAGATCGCAGACAGGACGGCGACTATTCCGATGGCGACCATCCAGATGATATCCGATGCGGGAACGGCAAGGATGCTGCCGAACAGATAACTCATGAGATTAACGTTGTAACCGGGGGTCATGTCTAGAAGGATGATGCCTGTGGCCATGCCCACGGCCCAGAGAATGCCGATGAAGGTGTCGGCCCGGTGTTTGTTGGTCAGCACCACGGCGGTCATGATCATGGCGGCCAGGAGGGAAAATCCCAGGGTGCCCAGTACATAGGGGATGCCGAAAAAAAAGGCGATGCCGATGCCGCCGAAGGCCGCGTGGGCGATGCCGCCGGCAAGAAACACGAGGCGGTTGACCACGACAAAGGATCCGATGATCCCGCAGATGAGGCTGGCGAAGCATCCGGCGATGATCGCGTTTCGCATGAATTCGAATTGAAGGGCCTCGATCATTTGGAGTCCTCATGAATCTTCAATATGCGGTGGGGGATGCCGTGAGCGATGATCTCCACCGGGCACGGGTAACTCATGGTCATCATTTCTTCGGTGATTTCCGCATCATCATGATAATGCACGTCTTTGTTGACGCAGGCCACGGCCGTGACATAACTCGACAGGACCATGGTGTCGTGGCTGACCACAAAAATGGTTTTGGTCCGGTTGAGTTCCTTAAGCAGCGCGTAAAGTCCGGTTTTGCCCTGGGAGTCGATGTTGGCTGCGGGTTCATCCAAAAACAGGATATCCGGGTCTGCGGCAAGTGCCCTGGCGATAAACGCCCGTCCCCGCTGCCCGCCGGACAGGTCATCAATGCGCCGGTTTTTAAATTGAAGAATTTCAAGCTGGGCCATGGCATTTTCCGCGGCGGCTTGGTCCTTGCGGGAAACCCCGGTCCATCGGCTCAGGGGAAGCCTTCCCATGAGCACCACATCCATGACGGAAATCGGAAATGATTTGTTGAGGTTGATGTCTTGAGGGACATATCCGATGCGGTGGGATACCTTGGACGGAGGCAGGCCCATGATACGGATGTCTCCGGAATCCGGGGTCAACAGGCCAAGGAGCAACTTGATCAGGGTGGTTTTACCGCCGCCGTTAGGGCCGATAAACGCGACAAATTCCTTTTCTTTGATGCTCAGGGACACATCCCGCAAAACTGGGGTGCCTTGATAGGAAAAGTTGAGATGCCGCACATCGATGACGGAATTTTTCATGGGTTATCGCACTGCCTGTCTGATGGCGGATGCAACGGTTTTCAGGTTCTCATGCCAGTTTTCCGCCAACGGGTCCGCAACAATTAAGGTTGCGCCGGTTTCCCTTGCGATGATTTCCGCCTGTTTGACGGAAAACTGGGGCTGGATGAATATCATGCGGATTTGGTTCGCCTTTGCAAATTCGATGAGTTGTTTCACGTCTCGGGCTTTGGGGTCCTTGCCCGCGATTTCAATGGAAATCTGCGTCAGGCCGCAGGCGTCGGCGAAATACCCCCAGGACGGATGAAACACCAGAAATTTTTTGCCCCGGGTTCCGGCGGGGAACAGGTCTTTTAATTCCCGGTCCAGGCGGTCGATGTCACCTGTGAACCGGCGGTGATTGTCTTCATAAAATCCCGCATGGGAAGGGTCCATCGTTTTTAAGCCTTCCAGGATATGTCCGGCCTGAATTTTTACGAGAGC
>PCSG01000376.1:4807-4932 GCA_002772195.1 Desulfobacterales bacterium CG23_combo_of_CG06-09_8_20_14_all_51_8
TTGACGCTGGAAAATTTTGTAAGCCACGTGGATTCAAACGGGACCCCCACGGCAAAATAGAGCTGCGCCCGGGACATGCCCATCATCTGGGCGGGGGTGGGCTCATAGTCGTGCGGGCTGTGGCG
>PCSG01000376.1:4938-7370 GCA_002772195.1 Desulfobacterales bacterium CG23_combo_of_CG06-09_8_20_14_all_51_8
CACCAACACGGTTACAGCCGCCCGGTCTCCGGCGATGGCTTCCACAAAATATTTCTGGGGGGCGATGCTGACAAAAACGTTGATTTTCTCCCCGGCCCATGTCGCAGAGCTGCCTGCCAGAAAGAAAATAATCAGGATTGCGTTTATGATAGATCGTTGTTTCATAACCACCATGTTTTTTTAGCGGATGGGGTGAATTTTTAAAAAGTATTGATAAGTTTTTTGACCGTTAAAATCAATCTTTATCTGTATCATAAAATAACGTTTACGTTAATTAAAAATTAAGGGCGTGCATTTTATCAGGATTTGGTCCAATATTTTCTTGACTCAATGGCCATATAATTTATAAATTACTGAAAAATTGATATTTTTTTAATTTTTGGAGGGGGTTGTGAAGGAATCAACCAAATTAATGCTTCAAAAACATGGTTGGCGGGTAGACCGGTTTATCCATAATTATTTTTATTTTCGTTTCTATTACCCTTATGTGGCGATCCTTCGGCAATTCGTCCTGCGGCTGAAATACCTCTCTTGGTTTAAACCCATTATTCCCCTGGGGAAAATGATCTTTAACCGGTATCATGCCAAAGTCTTGTCCTATGAGGATACCCGTAAAATTTTTTCCCTGAATGAAGACCTGCAATACATTTCCGATGAGAATAAAAAGATTGTGCCCTATAAATACGCCACGAAGATTATTTTTCAGGAACCGGAAAATATCGTGGTCATGGATTGTCCCTGCAAAAAAGCCTGCCATGCGCCGGCGGAGGATATTAGTTCCTGTCTGGCGGTGGGGAAAAGCGTGACGTCCTTCTGGCTGGAACATTGTCAGAAATACCATCCGCGAAAAATATCCCAGAAAGAAGCCCTGGAAATTATCAAACATTTTCGCAAAAAGAAGCATGTCACCCAGGCGTTTTTCAAGGTCGCCACCGGCGGAAGTACCGGCGTTATCTGCAACTGCCATCCGGATACGTGCGTGAGCCTTCAGGCGACCAAGTTTTCCAGGCGCATTTCCAGCGAGTTGTCCATGACCGCCCAGTCCGGCTATTCCGTGATCTATGATGCCGACAAATGCATCCACTGCGGCAAATGTGCGGAGATGTGCGGGTTTGCGGCCATGGTTTTTGAAAACGGCCAACGGGCGTATCACCGGGATCTGTGCATGGGCTGCGGACTCTGCGTGGAAAGCTGTCCGCAAGATGCGTTGTCGCTTTATGCCGATCCGGAGAAACTCAAGCCTCTGGACCTGGATCACATCAGGGCGAAGGCAGCGTCACTGCAGAATTAAGCCATCAAACCTTTTTATTCCGCAACAGCGCCGTCAGGTCCGAAGGATGCCGAAGCAGCAGGTCGGCTCCGTTTTCCGCCAGCTCTTCTTTCGGGCGAAATCCCCAGCACGCGCCTGCGGCCGGCATTCCGGCAAGACGGGCGGTGATCATGTCAATTCCGGAATCGCCGACAAACATGCAATCCGATGGCGAAACCCCCATTCGTTCGGCGATCTCCAGGGCCCCGGCCGGATCGGGTTTTTTGGGTACTTCCGGCCGATGGCCGAAAACAATTTCAAACGGCCAGGAACCCAGGAGGGCGTCGACGCATTTTACGGTCATGTCATGGGGCTTGTTGGAAAGCACGGACAGCCGGATACCCTGCTCGCATATAAAATCAAGCAGTCCGGCGATGCCGTCATAAGGACATGTATGAACGTTCCAGTTTTGCCCGTAATCCTCTCTGAAAGCTTCATAGCAGGCCAAGATCGTGGCCTCGTCCCGATGGGTTTCCGGCAGGGCCCGGGCCATCAGGGTAGTGGCCCCGTCCCCGATGAACCGGCGAAAGGCATCCATGGCATGCGTCGGAAATCCGTGCCGGGATAAGACCCGGTTAACGGCGTTTCCAATGTCTGATAGGGTGTCGAGCAGGGTTCCGTCAAGATCGAATATAACAGCTTTAAATGTCATCGGTTTCATAATTCAATGCAAAAAGCATCCCTGAGATGAAAATCCGGTTTCGTGCCGGGATGCGTCAGGGCCCAGAAGGAAAATTCCCCATTTTCGGCCTGGATTACAGCGCTGACACCCATCTGTATGGGCGGATTCGCCTGCAGAAGCTTGTTTATCGGGATCTTTACGCTTATTTCAAGAACATCCGGCTGCGACAGGCGGCGGGCGGGCAGGGCGGAGATGGCGGCTTCTTCGATCATATTCTTCCGGTAATCTGAAAATCGAAAGATGTTCCAGCATCCGGATGGCGACAGATTCATTTCCCAGTAGGGCGAAACATTTTTTTCGCCGAAAAACAGTTCAAAACAGGTTTCGTTCCACAATCCGGTTTTTCTCATGGATCCTTCCGCGGGACCTGGAACGAGAACCTGACCGAGATCTCCGGAAAGGACATAAGATACGGACAGAAGATGGGCTTCACGGCCTATT
>PCSG01000376.1:7407-7626 GCA_002772195.1 Desulfobacterales bacterium CG23_combo_of_CG06-09_8_20_14_all_51_8
GTGCAAAAGGATTCAGTTGAAACGTTTTTTCAGGCATATCATTCCGTAATAAATAGTATTTGTCCCGGAAGCTTTTCAGTTTATCGGATGGTATCGCAAAAAGTCAAAAAACTCCCTCTCCCTTGACGGGAGAGGGCTGGGGTGAGGGTGCATAAAATTGGATTTCAAATAGTTATATCCCCCTCCCCGCATCCCCTCCCGCCAGGGGCTGACTTTAGC
>PCSG01000380.1:0-147 GCA_002772195.1 Desulfobacterales bacterium CG23_combo_of_CG06-09_8_20_14_all_51_8
TGATTTTAAGCGGTGAGGCAGGGGTTGCGGGTGCCGAAAATTTCGTGACAGTGGATTTCAATGCCCTGGCGGAAGCGGCTGGGGGCCGAATAACCGCCAATACCGTGGCCGCCGGGGCTTGTCTCGGGCTGCTCCGGGCGCCTTTTG
>PCSG01000380.1:171-4771 GCA_002772195.1 Desulfobacterales bacterium CG23_combo_of_CG06-09_8_20_14_all_51_8
CCGCTTTTGCGGGGAAAGATGCGTCCGTGCGGGAAAAAAATCTGGCGGCGACCCGCAGCGGATTTGATGCGGTAGCAGGCAAAGATTTTGACTGGGCCTTTGAATGGAAAGGGGGAAAGGTCAAAGGCCGGCTCATGAACGGGTCTCAGGCCATCGCCCTGGGAGCTCTGGCCGCAAACTGCCGATTTGCGGCGTTTTATCCCATGTCGCCGGCCACCGGGATCATCCGGAGCCTGGCGGATCTGACAGGGAATTACCCGTTTGTGGTGGAGCAGGCGGAAGATGAAATTGCGGCCATCAACATGGTCATCGGTGCGTCTTTTGCGGGTGTCCGGGCCATGACTTCCACTTCCGGCGGCGGTTTCTGCCTGATGACTGAAGGGCTGGGCCTTGCGGCCATGACGGAAACGCCGGTGGTGGTGGTCAACGCCCAGCGCCCAGGCCCGGCAACGGGACTGCCCACCCGCACGGCCCAGGGAGACCTTCTGTTTGTCATTCATGCATCCCAGGACGAGTTTCCCCGGTTTGTCTTCGCACCGCAAACCGTTGAAGACGCCTTTGACGTTACCCGCCGGGCCTTTGATCTGTCGGAAAAATATCAGGTTCCGGCCATTATCCTCACGGACCAGTATCTCAGTGATGCTGTCTATTTAACGGATGATCCTTTTTCCCTTCCGGATGAAATTTCCCGGTATGTGACAACGGATGCGGGTCTTGAAAATTCGGAAGCCTATCTGCGCTATAAGCGCACTCCATCGGGAATTTCCCCCCGGGCCCTGCCATGCGCAGGCTCGGCCATTGTTGCCTCATCCGGCAACGAACACCTGGAAAACGGCCATATCAGCGAGGATAAAGACAACCGCGCGGCCATGGTGGGCAAGCGAAACGCCAAATTGCCGGACATGACCGCGGAAATGCGGGGGCCTTCAGTTTATCACGGGGAGGCCGGTCTGCTGCTCCTCGGCTGGGGCAGCAGCGCAGGGGCCATCATAGAAGCCGTGGACCTGCTGCGGGACGAAAAAAAGGACGTTGGTTGCCTGATTTTTACGGATCTCTGGCCGTTTCCGACGGAAAAAGTCCTATCCGCCATCAGAGCCGGGGAAAAATGCATTTCGGTGGAGCTCAATTCATCGGCCCAGTTTCGGCTCCTCCTGCACCAGCAGACCGGCCTGGATTGCGCCGGGTCCATCTTAAAATATGACGGCAGGCCCCTGATGCCCGAGGATATTGTTCGGGAAATGCCTCGGTTTATCTGATTTTTGAGAGGCAAGAAATTTTTTCCCTTCTTACGTGAGGTCCGGATATGGTGACAAAAGACGATTTTTTTTGTGATTTTGAAAACAAATGGTGTCCAGGGTGCGGCAATTTTCAGATCCTGGATGCCATGAAAGATACGTTTACCCGGATGAATCTTGCGCCGGAAAATCTGCTCATCGTGTCCGGCATCGGTCAGGCCGGAAAAACCCCGCATTTCTTGAAATGCAACTATTTTCACGGGCTTCACGGCCGGGCCCTGCCGGTTGCCACGGGCGCGAAAATCGCCGATCATGAGCTGACCGTTGTGGTCAGTTCCGGAGACGGGGACTGCTACGGCGAAGGCGGCAATCATTTTATCAGTGCCGTGCGCCGGAATATCGACATCACCCTGCTCGTGCATAATAATAAGGTCTACGGCCTGACCAAGGGCCAGGCATCTCCCACATCCGATAAGGGGTTTACGACCAAAATGCAGCCCGGCGGCGTGATCGCGGAACCCTTCAACCCCCTCACCGTTGCTCTTTCCCTGGGGGCCGGGTTTGTGGCCCGGGGTTTTTCAGGTGCCAGAGATCATCTTGCCCGTCTGATTCGCGCGGCCATGACTCACCGGGGTTTTGCCATGATTGATATTCTCCAGCCCTGCCCGTCATTTAACCGGGTCAACTCGCATGCCTGGTATAAACGGCGGGTGGTTGAACTCCCCGACCCACCGGAAGGCGCAAATGATCTGGAGGCGGCCTTTGTCCTGGCCCGGAAGTGGGGAGACCGGATTCCCATCGGTATTTTGTATCAAAAACAGGGGCCGACGTATACCGACCGCCTGGAAGCCCTTCGGGACGGGCCGCTTTGCCATTTTTCCTATGATAAGGAAAAGGTCGCAAAACTCATCGCCGGCTGATATTTTTTAACATTAAAACACCAGGGGGTTATCATGCATATCCTTATTTCCGGAGGCGCGGGATTTGTGGGGGGCAAACTCTCAGCCTCGCTCAAAAATCAGGGCCATGAGATCACCGTGGTCGATGCCGCTGCTCCGTTGGAGAGCGATGCCGGCGGGGTTCATTTTATCCAGGCGGACACAACGATTCCCGGGGCCTGGCAAGATGCTGTTTCGGCTGCGGATGCCATTATTAACCTGACCGGGAAAAATATTTTTCATCTGTGGACAAAAAAATATAAACAGATGATCTATGACACCCGGATTCTTACCACCCGCCATATTGTGTCCGCCATGGACCGGAGCCGGGCCGTTACCTTGATCAGCACGTCGGCGGCTGGCTATTACGGCAACCGGGGGGATGAGGTGCTGGATGAAACCTGCGGTCCGGGAGATGATTTTCTGGCCAGGGTATGCATTGACTGGGAAAAAGAAGCCCTTGCGGCCCGCGGCAAAGGGGCCCGGGTGGTGTGTACGCGTTTCGGCGTCGTGCTGGGCAGAAACGGCGGGGCACTGGCCAAAATGATTCCGGCCTATCAGTTGTTCGCGGGCGGGCCTCTGGGGGACGGGGGCCACTGGTTTCCCTGGATTCAGGCGGATGATCTTGTCGCGGCCATCAGTTTTGTTTTAAGCAATGACGGCATTGACGGGCCGATAAACTGCTGCGCCCCGAATCCAGTGCGCAACCTGGAGTTTGCCAAAACCCTGGGCCGGACCTTAAACCGCCCTGCGTTTTTCCGGACCCCGGCGTTTCTTCTGCGTCTGGCCGCCGGCGAACTTGGGGAATTGCTCTTGAACAGCCAGCGGGTTTTGCCTTCCGTGCTTCTGGCATCTGGTTTTAAATTTCAGTATCCAATCCTGGCGGATGCCCTGCGGGTGTCTGTTGAATAACTTTTGATTTTTTGACGAAAGGAGCGATACATGAACAAAACATTTCACATCCCTAACATTACCTGCGATCATTGTGTGAAAACCATCTGCAATGAACTTCTGGAACTGGAAGCCGTGCGGACAGTAAAAGGCGATGCGGACCAAAAAACCATTACCGTGGACTGGGATGCGCCGGTGACCGAGGGGAAAATTCTAAAAGTCCTGCAATCCATCACCTATCCGGCGGAATAGCAAAATGGCGTTTGACGAGATCCATCTGCCGGTGACGGGCATGACCTGCGCCAACTGCGCGGCCAACATCGAGCGGGCCGTGAAAAAGCTTTCCGGAATCCGTGATGCATCCGTGAATTTTGCCGCGGAAACCGCATCCATTGTGTTTGACCCGGAAGCGGTCGGCCTTCGGGAAATCGTTGCTCAGATTGAGCGCGCCGGATATGGGGCACAGATCCCAGACAATGCAGAAGGAGGGGAAGATGCCGGAGAAGCGGCCCGGGAGGCGGAACTTGCGGCCCAGACCGTAAAATTTTTTGTGGGCCTTGCTCTGGCGGTTCCGCTTTTTGTGCTGTCCATGGGCCGGGATCTCGGGATTTTCGGGGCCTGGGCGCATCACTGGGGTGTGAACTGGTTTTTTTTCCTTTTGGCCACGCCGGTGCAGTTTTACACGGGTTTTGACTACTATGTGGGGGCGTTTAAAAGTCTGAGAAACCGAAGCGCCAACATGGATGTGCTGGTGGCCATGGGGTCTTCGGCCGCCTATTTTTATTCGCTGGCCGTCTTGGTGCTCCCCCATGCAGGGGATCACGTCTATTTTGAAACCGCGGCTGTTATTATCGTGCTGATCAAGCTGGGTAAAATTCTGGAGACCCGGGCCAAGCGCAAAACCGGCGGGGCCATCCGGCACCTGCTGGATCTTCGGCTCAAAACCGCGTCCGTCATCGCTGACGACCGGGAAGAACAGGTTCCGGTGGATCGGGTCGCTCAAGGGGATATACTGATTGTTCGGCCCGGGGGCCAGATCCCGGTGGACGGCATTATCACGGAGGGCCGGTCTTCCGTGGATGAATCCATGTTTTCCGGCGAACCCCTGCCCGTGGACAAGGGACCCAATAATGAGGTGATCGGCGGGTCCATCAACCGGGACGGGGTCCTCACTTTCCGAGCCACCCGCGTGGGTCGGGACACAGCTCTGGCCCGGATCGTGAAACTGGTTCAGGACGCCCAGGGAAGCAAGGCTCCCATCCAGGCCTTGGCCGACCGGGTGGCAGCGGTATTCGTGCCTTTTGTTATGGGCGTGGCGGGAGTGACGTTTCTTATCTGGTGGGTCGGGACCAATGATTTTGCGGTCGGCATGATTCGCCTGGTGGCGGTGCTGGTGATTGCCTGCCCCTGCGCTTTGGGCCTTGCCACCCCCACGGCCATGATGGCCGGCATGGGCAAGGGGGCTGAGGCCGGAATCCTGTTCAAAACCAGCCAGGCCCTGGAAACCGCAGCCCGCCTGAAAACCATTGCCATGGA
>PCSG01000347.1:0-845 GCA_002772195.1 Desulfobacterales bacterium CG23_combo_of_CG06-09_8_20_14_all_51_8
CGCATTGACCAGCCCGCCGTAGGACGCCAGAATCCATGCATTGGCCGCAAAAAAGGGAATACCGAAGGCCGCGGAGTTTAAAATCCCGGCCGCATTGGCGATAATCAGGAGCCCGGACTGGGTGGACCCGATAAACAGCACCACCAGCGCATAAAACTGCCAGGTCTTCATCATTTCGCCGGCGGTCCAGTCTTTGCCGGTGGTGGCTGCGGCTTTTCTCGCGGATACAGCAGCCCCGCCCGGCGGCACATAGCCTTCCGGAGGCCAGGAGAGAAACTGAGCCGCCACAAGGATCACGGCGGTGAAAAACACGCCCAGGCCGATAAAGCTGCCGGTGATCCCGTGATTGGTGATGAGCCACTTGCCCAGAGGGCTGATATAGATGGCTGCGCCGCCGTAACCGCCCACCACAAGCCCAGCGATCAAGCCTCGTTTGTGGGGGCCGAACCATTTTAGGGCCGCCGGGGTCGGGGCCGCGTATCCGATGCCCATGCCGATGCCGCCGAGGACGCCGAACCCGATGATCAGGCCGGTATAACTCTTCATCAAGCCGGCGATGATGCATCCGAGCCCAAGGCAGAGACCACCGACAATAGCCCCGAATCTGGGTCCGAATTTGTCATGGATGCGCCCACCGGGGATCATGAACAGAGCGAAAATCACCACCGCCAGGGAAAAGGGGGTGGCGGCCTGGGCGTTGGTCAGATAAGCCCAGCCCGCATTAATGTCCGGCATGGGCTGACCAGCCATGCCGAGCATCACATCCTTGTCCGGACTGTCATACACCAGGGCCTTGCTCCATACGCTCCATGCGTACAGAATCCCCAGGCACAGGTTCACCACGG
>PCSG01000347.1:904-4075 GCA_002772195.1 Desulfobacterales bacterium CG23_combo_of_CG06-09_8_20_14_all_51_8
TTCATTCTCCTTTGTAATGGATTTCGCTCCTTGTGAGAGCCTGATTGTCAGGTTCCTGCATCAACGATAACGGACTGTGCCGCCGAAGTTCGCCATCCAGAACCCGGGCGCCCGGGATCAGGCTTTCCATCAAAGCCCAGAAGGTCCGGCCGTGATTCATCACCCGGGTATGAACCAGTTCATGAATCATGGCGTAATCCATGAGCTTTTCCGGAAGATACGCGAGGTTAATGTTGAGATTGATGTTTTTCTTCGCCGAACAGCTCCCCCACCGGGTCCTCTGATTTCTCACTGCGGCCCGGCCATAGGGCAGGCCCAATTTTTGGGAAAGCATCTCCAGACGCGCCTTTAGCCGGGACCGGGCGGTTTCCAGGTTCCCCAGGGCTGCGGACCCTGCTTTCGCCTGCCGGGCAGCTTCCGCTTCCGCGGCTTTCAGCCGGGGCAGGCGGGCCATCATCCAATCGGATTTGGACCGGGCGAAACTTTCAGCGGCCCCAAATGAAACCCCCGGCGGCACCGCCACCCGGACGCCCCGGAAAGGCCGCATGGACAGATTCATATGCCGGGCACGGGGGCTCTGTTCGAGCAGTACGTCGCCGACGCCCGGGATTTCGATTGTTTTCTGTTTCATGAAAGCCTTTTTTTTATTCCAGAATGAGATTCCCTTTTTCCCTGCGTGTATCATACCCGAATATCTGAAAAATACAATACCGGAAGCGGGTCGTCTTGGTTCAATAAAAGGAGACATCCCCTGTTTGGAAAACAAATGCGTTGCATCGCTTTTCAAAACAGCATAAAAAAAACCTTATCCGCGATTTTTCCGATCTTTTTTCACTTAAAAACACCCAACACGGCAGGATGCCCCACAATGTCCGACCGGTCTTTGACATGGAAAAAAAAATTCAAACTGGAACTCACCGCGTCCCTGATCACCCTTGTGGCGAGAATCTGGTTTGGCACGGTTCGCGTCAAAGTCTTGAACCGGGAAGTATATGAAAACTATTTTAAAGGGTCGCGGTCGGGACATGTCGTTGTCGGGTCCTGGCACCGGCATTCCATCTTTTTATTTTATTTTTTCCGCAACCTGGGATCACGGGCCATTATGATCAGCCGGAGCGTGGATGGCGAATTGACCGCAAGAATCGCAACACGCCTGGGCTACACGCCCATCCGGGGGTCCTCCTCGAAAGGCGGCGGACAAGCACTTACCGCCATGATGGATTTTTTAAACACCGGCGCTGAAAAATGCCTCTGCGGGACACCGGTGGACGGCCCCAAAGGCCCGGCGCGCATCATGAAAAAAGGAATGCTGGCCCTGGCCAAGGAAACCGGCGCGGTGTTTATTCCCATGGCCTGTTCCGGCAACCGGGTGTTTACCATCAAAAAAGCCTGGGATGAAACCATTCTCCCGAAACCCTTCAGCCGGGTGATCGTGGATTTTGATGAACCTGTTTTTATCCCTAAAGATGTGACGGATGAGGAATTTGAAAAAATCCGGCTGGATCTTGAAACAACATTAAATCAGCTCACCGATCGGGTGGACCAAATCTGCGGATATAGCGGAGCGTAAGTCCCTTCCAAAATTTCATGACCGTTTTATAAAAAACAATTTATTTTATCATCCTTCTGTTTTATCTTTGGTTTACAAATTTTCAATCATCGCCTGCTGTCCGAACGCCAACTCAACCGGAGAAATTTATGCAAAGATCATGCATCCGTATTCTGGTGTTGACCGGCTTCCTGTGCGTTGCCGGTTGCCAGAGCCTCGAACAATTTTTTCAAAAACCGGACGTCGCCTTCAAAAGTGTGTCCCTGAAAACCATGTCCCTCTATGATGCCACGGCGGTTTTTTCTTTTGATGTGAACAACCCCAACCCCGTGGGCGCCACCCTTCAAAATCTGACCTATGATCTGGCCATTGAACGGAAATCCATCGCCCGGGGAACGGCGGAAAAAGGCGTGAAAATTCCGGCGAAAGGAACCGGCGTCGTGGAATTGCCGGTATGCATCACCTACGCGGATGTCATCGCATCTCTGGCGGAACTAGCCGGGAAAAGAGAGGTCGCCTACGATCTTTCCGGCGCCTTCAATTTTCTGGGCGTCGCCATTCCCTATCATACCGAAGGCACCCTGCCCCTGCCGAAACTGCCGGCCATCTCCCTCAAAAAGGTGCATATTGCGGATATTTCATGGACCGGGGCCGCCCTTGAATTTGTTCTGGAACTGAAAAACGCCAACGACTTCGGACTCGATGTGAGCGGCTTAACCTATGACATCGCCATGGGCGGCAAATCCTTTATTCACAACCAAACCCGGAGCAACATATCCGTTTCCCCGAACGGAACGGCGACGGTGACGATCCCGGCCGACATCAATTTCATCTGGCTGGGAAAATCCGCCTATGACGTGCTTTCCGGAAAATCCACCGGGTATGAAATCAACGGCGAAATGCTGTTTAACGCGCCGGGGGCCGGGGAAAAACGGGTGCCGTTTCAAAAAACCGGAAAGGTGCCCCTGATGCGATGAGCCGGGACGTTTTTGCAGGAGACAGAAGACAGAAAAAATAAAATTTCAACACCCTTACCCAAAGCAAAAGAAAGGAATCCCCATGGCCCAGCAACCGGACAAGATTATCTGCTCAATGCTCCGTTTGAGCAAATTTCATAATAAAAAACCGATCCTTGAAAATATTTCCCTGTCTTACTTCTACGGTGCGAAAATCGGGGTCCTGGGCCTGAACGGCGCGGGGAAAAGCACGCTCCTGCGCATCATGGCGGGCCGGGACAAGGAATTTAACGGCGAGATGACCGTCAGTCCCGGATACAGCGTGGGGTTTCTGGAACAGGAACCGGCCCTGGACGAGACCAAAACCGTGCGGCAGACCGTGGAGGAAGGGGTTCAGGATATCGTGGATCTGATAAAAGAGTATGAGCGGATCAACGAACAGTTCGCCGAACCCATGTCCGACGAGGCCATGGACAAGCTCATCATTCGCCAGGGAGAAGTTCAGGAGAAACTGGACGCGACCGACGCCTGGGACCTGGACGCCCGCCTGGAAATGGCCATGGACGCCCTGCGATGCCCGGACGGCAACACACCGGTAAAAGTGCTGTCCGGCGGGGAACGCCGGCGGGTGGCCCTCTGCCGGCTCCTCCTGCAGAAACCCGATAT
>PCSG01000347.1:4086-15699 GCA_002772195.1 Desulfobacterales bacterium CG23_combo_of_CG06-09_8_20_14_all_51_8
ATGAACCCACCAACCATCTGGACGCGGAAACCGTTGGCTGGCTGGAACGGCATCTCCAGAAATACGAAGGCACGGTCATTGCCGTGACCCATGACCGGTATTTCCTGGACAATGTGGCTGGCTGGATTCTCGAACTGGACCGGGGCCACGGAATTCCCTGGAAAGGCAATTATTCATCCTGGCTGGAGCAGAAGCAGGAGCGGCTCCGGCAGGAGGAAAAAGCGGAAAGCCAGCGCCAGAAAGCCCTGGAACGGGAACTGGAATGGATCCGGATGTCCCCCAAGGCCCGGCAGGCCAAATCCAAGGCCCGCATCAGCGCCTATGAAAAACTGCTGGCGGCGGACAACGATTCCCGGTCCCGGGAACTGGCCATTTTTATTCCCCCGGGCCCGCGCCTCGGCAACGTGGTGGTGGAGGCGGAAAACGTGTCCAAGGCCTTTGGCGATCGGCTGCTGTTTGAAAACATGTCGTTTCTGCTGCCCCCCGGTGGTATTGTCGGGGTCATCGGACCGAACGGGGCCGGCAAAACCACCCTGTTTCGCATGATCACCGGACAGGAACGGCCGGACTCCGGGACCCTGCGCATCGGCGACACCGTGTCCCTGGCCTATTTGGATCAAAGCCGGGACAGCCTGGACCCAAATAAAACCATCTGGGAAGCGATTTCAAACGGGGAGGATATGCTTTCCCTCGGGAACACCCAGGTGAATTCCCGGGCCTATGTCTCCAGATTTAATTTTACGGGTACTGACCAGCAGAAAAAAGTGGCCATGATTTCAGGCGGGGAGCGCAACCGGGTCCATCTGGCCTGCATGCTCAAGCAGGGGGCCAATGTAATACTTCTGGATGAGCCCACCAATGATCTCGATATCAACACCATGCGGGCCCTGGAAGAGGCCCTGGAAAATTTCGCGGGCTGCGCCGTGGTCATCAGCCATGACCGGTGGTTCCTGGACCGCATCGCCACCCATATCCTGGCCTTTGAAGGCGACAGCCGGGTAGTGTGGTTTGCGGGCAATTATTCGGATTATGAAGCCGACCGCAAGCGCCGCCTCGGCGCGGAAGCTGACCGGCCCCACCGGATCAAGTACAGGCAGTTGACGCGGGTTTAAGGGGAGAGGATAAAAAAGGTTTCGGGTGTCAGGTGTCGGGAAACGGCTGGACAAATCCTGAACACTGACATCCGACCGTTGACCCTATAAAAAAATAGGATCTTTTTGAATTGCCTGCTGAATCTGGAAAAACGGACCTTAAAAAGATAGATCAATAAAGCGTTCCCGGAACTCCCGGGCAAGTAGGAGCGGGCCATGCCCGCGATTGCGGAAATGATCGCGGGCATGGCCCGCTCCTACTGCCGAAACGATGATCAAAATCTTTCTTTCGCATAGGTCACAACCCTTCTCAATCTTCACTGGATTAATCCCGCTGTTTCGTGTATTTATTCCTGCATCCCCACCCAATGCACGAAATAAATAAGGCAGGTCACTATGGCAAGAAAAAAGACACCCGAAACAAATTGCCCGATCGAGTCCTATGAGCACACGGACAAACAGCGCCTGAACAATCCCCCTGTCGGGCTGGTGACGCCGGACACCGACCCGGACGCCGGAGCAAAGAAAGCCTACGCCTACGACCCGCACCTGGACCCCCAATTGCAATGAGCCGGAAAGACCGAACACACTTCCTTTGAGGTGCCGACGGTCTCGCTCCATGTCCACGAGCGCATTGATCCGCGCACCATCATCGAGGCGGTGCGCCGCTTAACGGACCCCGGGCCCCAGCTCATCGCCACCCCCAAAACCATCGCCTTCCGCACCGGCAAGCCCATTCCCTTTCATACATCGGATTCGTAAGCCGCGCTGGAAAAAACGGATTGCCCCTCTTTTTCCCGTCATTGCGAGGCGCTGGGAACGAAACAATCCCCCGCGCTTCCGCTTTTTTTGTCAGGTTTTGATCTGTAATTATCCCTTCCCGAATGTCGTTTTTTCTGATAAAAAGAATCAACGTGTTTAACGGCCTGAAATCTGGAACCGTTTGTATCCTATCACCGAAAACGACCGGCTTAGAAAAATGAAACCCCGTTCGGAGTGCGATATCTGCACCAAATACATCACCCCTGCCCTGAAACAGGCAACCTGGGACAAAATGCACCAGATCCGGGAGGAAGCCACCTTTACCGCCGGCGGTTGTGCAAGATCAAAATCAAAATTATGAATAATCCATTCTCAGGTTTTAACGATTTCAACACAAGCAATGAATCGCTCTCAAAAACAGACCAATTTTAACCAATATTATTAAATACTTTTGAATCCTTAAAACAAGGCCAGGAAAATTATGCCGGATGAAGTAAAATCCAAATTAATTGACCTCATTGATTATGTCGGCCAGGTGATTCAACTCAGTGAAACACCTGTCTTTGATATCAAAGACTATCGCCAACCTATATTTCATGAAATTGATTTAAAAAACCGGATCGGCATCGAACATGATACTTCTGATGAGAATGGCCCCATATGGCTTAAAGTTAAACGGCTCAAACGTTCCGACCCACCTTTACCTCCCGAACTCATCGAGGAATGGATAACAGTTGGCAGAGATCCTTATGTTTTTCCAAAAATTGAGTCCATAAAACCAAATACCATCAAACAACAGGATGCAAAGGCTCAGATCAAAGGAGGAAGATTAGACGCCAAAGATGTTCAACCGTCATTAAAAAACCATCAAAAAAAATATTGCGATGTAATTTATCGACTGGATAATTTACCTGACATAAAAAATACCATTGAGCTTTATCTGAATGGTCCCTGGCATGAGTGGTCGGAAATTGAAAAACCTCGCCGCGAAACCATTAAAATATATGAAACCCTTTTTAACTTACAACAATCTATCCAAATCCAGGGACAGGAAAAACCTTTAGAACTGGTATGGGGCATGGGAGTATCCCGCTGGCGTAGAGAAGGACAGGTGGTTGACCATGCCATAGTTGAACAGCTTGTCGAAAGCGAAATCAATAAAGATGACGGCACAATTATTATCAGACCTCGCGGGGCAGCACCGCAGGTATTTTTAAAGCCGTTTTTTGCATTAGATATTAACGGCGTGCAGACGGTATTTCAGTTTTCAAATAAGTTCTTTGATAATTTTACAGAAGACCAGGAACTCTCCCCGTTTGTGCCTGACACGTATACGCCAGTATTAAGATATGTTGCCTCCAATCTCGATCAAAGCGGTATCTATTTTCCTGATGAAATCGTTGACATTACAGACAGGCGTCTGCCGCCGCTGAGAGAATATCTCACTGTTACCGATACATGGGTAATTTATGCCCGAAGACGCTCGGACAATTTCTTTATCAATGACCTGAATCGATTAAAAGAAGCTGTTGAAAAAGAAAATGAACTGCCCGGCCCTGCAAAGAGGCTCGTAACCAGGCCAAGCAATGAGAACACTTACAAAGGTGGCAGAATTGATCTGGGGGGTGCAAGCTTGACCAACTATTCCGGATTGAATGACGGCTCACAACTTCTGAACCGGAAATCAATTCGACATCTCCGGACGAATTCTTTTTTCCCAAACCTTATAATGATGAGCAGGTAACTATTGCCAAAAGGCTTGCAGAAACAGATGGAGTGGTTGTTCAGGGACCGCCCGGTACTGGCAAAACCCACACCATTGCAAACATCATTTGCCACTATCTGGCAACCGGAAAACGGGTTCTCGTTACTTCAAAGGGAGAAGCCGCCCTCAGCGTTTTAAGGGATCATATCCCGGAAGGGATTCGAGAGCTGACCATCAGTCTTTTAACAAGCGAAAGGGACGGATTAAAACAACTTGAAAAAGCCGTCGGGGTACTCTCCAATACGGCGACCCATAAAAACAGGGGACAACTGGAAAAAGAAATTATCATCACCCAAACACGGATCGTTGATCTCAAACAACAAATCTCTCAGATTGATACCGAACTTTTTGAATGGGCACAGAAACATTTAAAACGGATTAATCGTAAGAAAGCGCAAGACAGTATCCTTCCCTTGGAACTTGCCAAAAAGGTGGCGGCTGATAAAGAAAACCATACTTGGTTTACTGACCGTCCTCAGGCGGAACAACAATTTATTCCGAAGTTTAATGATGAAGACATCAGAAGCGTTCGCAATGCGCGAAAAATATTGGGCAAGGATCTGGTTTATGTCAACTGCATATTGCCGAAAACAGCCGATCTGCCGGACAAAAATACGATTGCATCTGTTCATCAGGATTTGGTCAATGCCCAGCAATTGGAGGCTTCAGCAGTTGAAAATGAGATCCCTCTCCTCAGAGCTTCAGCTACAGATTCTTTTGAAAGAGCAGAAAAACTTCTGGAGTCAGTCAATCAATTAATCGATTTTTTTGGAAATGTTGAGAATGCTGAATGGATAACGAAACTTTTTAACCTGTGGCAAAAGGAGGGCCTCGATTCAGAGCAGACCAAACTTTTTTCCGACTTGATGCCTCTTATGACTTCGATTGCAGAACAGAGATCTCGGGTTGTTGGATATGCGGTATCCATACCGGCTGCGACACTTCATTGTAAGATTATATGTGAAGCTGTTGAGAAGGCGTCAAATGGAAAACGCCCATTTGGTATGACCAAAATCGGCAAGTCCAAAGAAAAAGGCGTTTTCCGTGAAATCATGATTGAAGGGCATCCTCCGGAGACTCCTGAAGAATGGGGAAAAGGAAAGGAATATTTAGACTGGCGGAAAAAGGTAAATGCTTTTTGCATCAAATGGGGAATTGTTTCCCAAGAATTTGATCTGCCGACAATTGAAGATCAGGGAAATCAAACCGGACTTTGGATTGCTGATACGATCAGGTTAATTAACCAAGCCATGCACATGGCCTCTCAGGTCTCAAGTATTATTAGCACGGAAGTTCATAGTTTATTTCCATACGGCATGGATGCTCACAAAATTATGACATCCATAAAAGATGCCCGGGAAGCTGCCAAAGCCATTGAGTTAAATCTATCGAAAATCCGTTTATTTAAGTCGAGAAAAACGATCGAGGAAGTATCAAAATATCTGGCTGTGTGTTCCGGAGAAATTGTTGATGCCATGAAATATTTTTTTCAAAACCAGACCGGCAATTCAAAATACACGAATTCAGATATTTCCGACAAGTGGATTGCGCTCAATACAGAGTTAAACAGACTTCTCAATCTAAGAGAACAACTGGAGATTGTAAAAAAAGTCTCTACGCTGGTTCACAATTCAGGCGCGAAGAACTGGGCCAAGGCATTATTGAATGAACCTGCTGATTCTATGGCTGATCAGTGGACTCCATCAGATTGGCTTGAAAGTTGGAATTGGGTAGTTAATGACAACTATTTACGCCAGATTGACGGGCGCAGCAAAATCCGTAAACTTTCAGAAAAAAGAACAACCTATGAAAAAGATCTGAAGCGGGCTTTTGAGAAAGTTGTCCAGCTAAGGACTTATCTGGGGCTTAAAAACAATATGACCAACCGAGTGGAAAGTGCGCTGGTCATGTTTACATCCGCAATTCAGAGAATTGGAAGGGGCACAGGAATCCGTGCGCAACGTTTTCGCAAAGATGCCAGGAATGCCATGGAGGACTCCTATTCGGCCATCCCATGCTGGATTATGCCAAGCTGGCGTATATCTGAAAGCCTGCCGGCAAAATTGGGGGCTTTTGACCTTGTAATTGTAGATGAAGCTTCACAATCGGATATCACCGCTTTGCCCGCTCTTTTGAGGGGTAAAAAAATGTTAATTGTTGGCGATGATAAACAGGTCAGTCCAACCGCCGCATTTATTGAGGAAAAAAAACTTTTACAGCTCAAACATAATTATTTATCGGACCAGCCTTTTGAACCGCTACTTTTGCCTGGTACCTCTCTATATGATCTTGCAAATGCTTTATTTCCAGGCCAGCGAATTATGCTCCGGGAACATTTCAGGTGTGTTGAGCCCATTATAAAATTCAGTATGCGGTTTTATTCTGACGAGATTATTCCCCTACGCATCCCACGTCCTTCAGAACGGATTGACCCTCCACTGGTAGACGTTTATATCCCCCACGGGGTCAGAGATAGAAGGCAGATAAATATAGCTGAAGCAGAGGCCATCGCCGATGAAATCTGTCGTATTACAATCGATCCGAAATTCCAAAACCGCAGTATCGGTGTCGTATGTTTACTCGGAGTAAAACAGGCGTTGTATATCCAAAATCTATTATTAGGACGTCTTGGAGAGGAAACATTTTTAAGACATCAGATTGCATGTGGAGACCCGCCAACTTTTCAGGGTAAAGAACGGGATATCATGTTTGTCAGCATGGTGGAATGTCAAAACACAAAATCCGCTAAAACTGCATTGTTATTTCAGCAAAGATATAATGTCGCACTTTCCCGAGCCAAAGACAGAATGTATCTTTTCCGATCTGTATCCGAAGAAATGTTGAGGCATGACGACCTGAAGATTAAGGTTATCCAGCATTTTAAATCCCCCATGGGCAATTTAACCAATGAAGTGAAAAGTCTGATTGATCTTTGTGAATCTGATTTTGAACGCAATGTATTTAATCGTTTGATTAATCTGGGTTACAAGGTTACGCCCCAGGTTAAAGTCGGGCCATATTCAATTGATCTGGTTGTCGATGGCATTGAGGACAGAAGACTCGCCGTTGAACTGGATGGAGACCAATATCATACCCCGGACCGATGGGCCGATGACTATAGACGGCAACAAATCCTGGAGCGTGTCGGCTGGAAATTCTGGCGCTGTTGGGGATCCAGTTTCTATCTTGATCCAGATGAATGCATGGAAGACCTTATTAAAACACTAAAAGCCATGGGGATTGAGCCTCTTTCTGCCGACGATGCCACTTCAAATCACTATACTGAACATCGGGTAATTGGAATTGAACAAAAGGCTGACCCTGATTTTAATGAAAGCCAGGAGAATGAAGAAGCTTCTAAAAAACCACCTGAACAGATGGTTTTATTTTCAAAACGAAAAACAGCATCCGCAGACACTCGAACATCAGAGGAACCAAGCAAAAATAAAGTTTTTCCAGGCAAAAAAACCATTCCGGTTGAAGATTCATCTGGAGAAGAAATATTTGTTGAGGTTGGTGACCGTGTTTTAATTTCATATAATGATGAGCCGACTTTACAAAACACGATTAGAATCAGTGACACTGAACATGATCCGGATATGAAGATAATCCATTTTTCCAAACCACTCGCACAGGCACTTTTAGATGCTGAGATCAATGAAGAGATTGAAATAGAAGCCGGCGGGAAAACTCGAATTATCACGATTCTCGATATTGACAAACAAAAAATCGAGAAACGTTAAATCCTCGACGGAATCAATTAAGGCAGACCCGTAAAAAGTCGTAAACAGTCACTTTTCGTCATTCCAGCGAAGGCGGGAATCTAATGATAACGAGTGGTTCTGGATGCCCGCCTTCGCGGGCATGACGTGATTCGAAAATTCCGAAAATTCCGGGGACACAACACTTCGAAAATTCCGGGACACCACGAAAATTCCGGGGAAAATTCCGGGGGGGAAAATTCCTAAAATTCCGGGGACACCACACTTAATTTAATATTAAAATTCCGGGGACACCACACTTAATTTAATATGATTATCGCGCGAATTCCGGGGACACCGGAATTCCGCAAATTCCGGGGACACCGCATGTAACTTAATCGATTTCCCCTTTTACTTTCCTTGATGGCAAAAAAAGTAAAAGGGGAAAACCGCTTTCGATATCTCTATAATGGATCAGGGCAGATTTGCCGGATTACGCTTCGCTAATCCGTCCTACGAAAACATACTCGCCGAATTTAATCGAAGTTTCCGTGCGCCAAGCCCTTTTGCCCCGCAGCCGAGCACCGCACAACGTCCCTTCTCAATGAAAGGGGACGTGAAAGGGGACGTTGTTGACAAAGTGTATGAAAGGGGACGTTGTGAAAGGGGACGTTGTTGACAAAGTGTATAAACGCGGCGAAGAATCAAGATAGACGAACACCAATCTGCTGACTTCATTGAAACGCGGCGATGCGAAACCCATTTTCCTCGAAATGTTTGTCAAAGGCAAACGCCGTTTCGATCTGAAAATCTTCCATAATTTCAAAACTTAAGGCGTCCACGAGGCTGACGTCTCGGTTGCTTCGGGCAACAAGGCGTTGAACGGCCTTTGCGTACCATTTTTCATCGACCCATACAATTTCCAGCAGGGGAAGAATTTTTGAATTAAAATCGTTCACTGGCGAAAGTCCAATGCGGTGCTGCAAAAGCGCGGTCGTCTCCACAAGGACAAAAGAGCTGGTGACCAGTTGAACGTTATTTTCCGCGAAATAGCTGAAATTTTTCCTGGCTCTGACATGCATATCGTCGTTTTTCACCAGCAGCGCGAAAAATCCGGATGTGTCGGCGAATATGTTCATGACTCAAAAGCCTCTTCGAGATACCGGTCATGATTAACGGCGATATCCGGTTTTTCTGTTTCATATTTACCAGCAAGGGATAGGGCTTGCCGGTATTGCGCTGCGCGATTCGTCTTGCCGGTCACCAGGAATCGGTCAATGGCATTTCGGACCAGAGAGGCAACGGATTCATTTCTGGAAAGAGAAATTTCCTTCAACTTCCGGGCCTGATCCTCGGTTATTTGAATTTGTGTACGCAGCATAACGCCCTCCCTGTAATCATGTTATCACTTTTGATGTTATGATTACACTTGTCCACTCGGCTGTCAATACCCATTTGCCAACAATCCCAAACAGTCATATTGACAATGGTAGATCTACGATATAAGATATTATATATCCAATATCTAAAAGAAGGAGAACGGCATGCAAAAAGTACTGGTATCCCTGCCCGATGATCTGGCGGCGCGAATGAAGCGGATGATCCCCGCCAGAAATCGAAGCCGGGTCATCGCCGAAATGCTGGAAGCCGAGATCAAAAGGCGGGAAGACGCCCTGTATCAGTGCGCCTGTGAGGTGGAAGCGGACAGTGCGTTAAACAAAGAAATGGATGACTGGGAGGCGACTGTCGGAGATGGAATTGAACCTGAATCGTGGTAATGTGTTCTGGGTGAATCTGGACTCGACAAAGGGCGCTGAAATCGCCAAACCGCGGCCCTGCGTGCTGGTGGGGGCCACACCCATAAACAGAGCCAGGCGCACGGTTGTTGTGGTGCCGCTTTCCACGGGCGGGAAACCCCGGCCCCCGCTGGCGGTGCCGGTCCTGTGTCTTGAAAGAAATGTGATCGCCGTTTGCGATCAGATTCGGGCTGTTGACAAAACCCGGCTGGTAAAAGCGGCCGGTATCTTATCGTCCGATGATCTGGAAGCAATTGACGAGGGCCTTCGGCAGGTTCTCGCCGTATAACCGTCGCCGGGATGAGCCCCGGCCATCTCGAATGAACGAAGGTTGCCGGCATATCCGCCGGATTACGCGCTGACGCGCTAATCCAGCCTACGGTAGGCGGAGATCCTTCCGGATCAAGAAGGGCCGGGAAATCCCCCCCCCTATTCATTGTCCTTTAGCGGCACATAGGGCTCATTTGCAAAAAATCCTTTCATGAGTTTCACGATAACGCCGCTTAGCACCACCAGGGCAATCAGGTTGGGAAGGGCCATCAAACCGTTTAAGGTGTCGGCGATATTCCAGATGGCCTTGTGTTCCCCCACCGCGCCGAGTAACGTCAGGGGCAGCCAGATGAGCCGGTAACTCATCCGCACGATTTTCCCGTGCCCGAAAATAAACGTGGAACAGGTTTCGCCGTAAAAGCACCAGGCCAGATTGGTGTCGTATGCCGTCAAAATCATGCTGAGGACCACAAGGCCGAATCCCAGAGTGTCGCCGAAAGTCTGGCTGAAGGCCAGCATGGTGAGCTGGGAGCCGGTTTGACCGCTGGTCCAGACGCCGGTGAGGAGAATCGCAAAGGCCGTGGCCATGCACACGACGATCGTGTCCACGAAAACCTCGAAGATGCCCCACATCCCCTGTCGCACGGGATGATCGGTTTTGGCGGTGGCATGGGCCATGGGCGCGCTGCCCAGGCCGGCTTCATTGCTGAAGACGCCGCGGGCGATGCCGTACCGGATGGCCATCATCACGCCCACGCCGGCAAAGCCGCCTGTGGCCGCCACCGGCGTAAACGCACTTTTGACGATCAGCGAGATGACCGCCGGAAGGTTGGCGATATTAACGGCAATCACCGTCAATGCGCCGAGCATATACAACCCACACATGAAGGGCACGAAGACCATGGCCACCTGGGCGATGCGTTTGATGCCGCCGATGGTCACAAGCCCCACGGCCACTACCAGGGCGAGCCCGGAAATCCATCGAGGGATACCGAACTGCTCCGCGCCGGCGGCCACTTCATGGGACTGGACCATGTTGCCGATGCCGAAAGCAGCCAATGCGCCGAACAGGCTGAACAATATGGCCAGCCATTTCCAGTTTTTGCCCATGCCCCGGGTGATATACATCATGGCCCCGCCCATCATGGGGCCTTCGGGATCACGGACCCGGTAATGAACCCCGAGCACCACCTCGGCGAATTTCGTCGCCATGCCGATGACGCCGGATACGAACATCCAGAATATCGCGCCCGGTCCGCCCAGAGCGATGGCCGTGGCCACGCCCGCGATATTGCCCACGCCCACCGTGCCGCCCATGGCCACCGTCATGGCCTGAAACGGGGTGATGTCTCCTTCGGCCCGGGGCCCCCGATAAAAAATCTTACCGAAGGTTTCCCGGCACATAGGGCCGAATTTGGATATTTGAATGAATTTGGTCCGGATGGTGATGAAGAGGCCCACGCCGATGAGCGTGGCGATCATGGGGAATCCCCAGACAACGGCGTTTACCTTTGTGTTGAACTCAAGCAATAATTCAATCATAATGGTGATGCCTTTACTTGTCCCCGAATTTTTTTTAGCGGACACCCCATTGACGCAAGGGTATCATTATCCTACTTTTAAATATCGCGGGAAACTATTGCAGAAGAAATTCTTTGAGTCAAGATTGATAACAAGATCATCTTAAGCAATCATCAGGAAAGACCGATGAAAAAATCAAAAATATCCCGATGGCTGAAAGCGGCGGCTCTTTTGATCATTGCCGGAGCTGCCGCACGGAGCATTCTGTTGTCGTGCTCCGGGTGCGCCAAGATTGCCCCGGACTTTGACGAAGCCGCCTGGCACGCCCGGGTGACGGAGACGGATGCCGACGCCCTCTATGCTCCCCACAAGAAAGACGGCGTCTTTTTCAATCCCTGGTTAGCCATGGGGAAAAAAGGCTTTCTGACCCTCCTGCGATGGCGGCTGGCCCCGGATCAGGATTATACCGATGCGGAAAAGCAATTCCTGCCGAAGGTCATCCCCGACCCCGTGGAGCGCATCCGGGCCGCGGGGGACAAAGATTTCATCTTCTGGGTGGGCCACGCCACGTTTTTCATGCGCATCAACGGCCGCTACTGGCTCACGGATCCCATGTTCTCGGACCGGGCGCTCCTTCCCAAACGCCGGACCCCGCCGGGAATCACCATAGATGAAATCCTCGCCATCACGGATCAGATCACCTGCGT
>PCSG01000158.1:0-147 GCA_002772195.1 Desulfobacterales bacterium CG23_combo_of_CG06-09_8_20_14_all_51_8
GGCCTGAAAATTTCAATCAGGCCCAGTTGGATCAAATTAAGGCCATGCAGAACCAACTCTATCGCAAGTGGCTGAATCTGCATCTCAGCCAGAAGAATTACGAAGGAGGCACGGCGGTGTATCAACGGGCGGCGTCGGCGTTTGCCA
>PCSG01000158.1:172-4378 GCA_002772195.1 Desulfobacterales bacterium CG23_combo_of_CG06-09_8_20_14_all_51_8
TGTCCGCCTGGCCCTGGGGGACAATGACTGGTCAAGGGCTGAAGCCATTCTTCGGGGGCATGCTTTCCCCATGGAACTGGCTGATCAGGTCCGAATCCTTGAAGAGCGCATCGCGGAATTGAAATCCCAAACGGACAAAATCGTAATCCGGTTCGCTCCGGGATCAAGCCTGATTCCGGTGAACGGCAGGGTCAATAATCAGATGGCCCTGAATTTTATCGTGGACACAGGGGCCTCCATGGTGACGATTCCGTCGATTGCCGCCAGGAAACTGGGGATTACGATAGATGCTTCCACTCCGGTTGAGGAACTCGTCACCGCTAGTGGGGTGGTCGCGGCTCACCGCGTAAGTCTTCATTCCATTCAGATCGGCGAATGGACGGAATTTAATATTCCGGCCTATGTTCTGGATCTGCCGGAACAATCCGGTATGGGTCTGCTGGGGTTGAATTACCTCAACCGTTTCCGGATGGATTTAAATACCCGCTCCGGGGTCCTGACCCTGGCCCCCCGGTAACGTCATGCGCTGCACACCCGGTTGCGGCCGGTTTTTTTGGCTTTGTACAGGGCTTTGTCCGCTGCCCGGATGACTTTTTCCGGGGTGGGGTGACGCTTTTCCGGTTCGGCCACGCCGATGCTCATGGTAATCCGCACCTGCTTCTGCGCGGCCTCCGGCCCCCGGCCCCGAAGCACCGGCGTGGTTTTCTTCCGGGATCGCAGGCGCACGACAAACCGGCTGTTTTCAAGGAATTTTCTGAAATTTTCCAGGTGAAGAAAACTTTCTTCGACGGATTTTCCCGGGAAAACCGCGGTAAACTCTTCGCCGCCATAGCGGAAGACTTTGGCCCGGCCGGAAAGCTCCTTTAACCGGGCGGCAACGGCTTTCAGGACATCGTCACCGGTTTTATGGCCAAAGGTATCATTGAATTTTTTAAAATGATCGATGTCCATCATGGCGATGGTATAGTGTTTTCCCAAATTCATCAGACTTTCATTCAGCCGCCGACGTCCCGGCAGGCCGGTCAGTTCATCGTTGTAAGCCATGAAAAAAGACGCTTCGATATTGGTGATGATCAGAATCAGACCGGCGGTGAGGTGAAAAACAACAGCGGCCGGTTGCGCCTGGTTGGCGGCGGCGGACAGAAACACCGCTGTCAGGCTGCCGATATACCCGGCAAGCAGGATATCCCGGTTTTTTAAAAACCTGGCGGAAAGACAGGTCAGGGCGAACAAAAATGAAAAAATAGCCGCTGTGGGAATCTGCTCGAACAATACCCATTGTTTCAGGGTGAAAAGCCATTGCAATGAATGAGAAACATCATTCAGCCGGATGGAGGCGAAAGGAACCAGCCGGTCCAGCGCCGACACCAGTGGCGCGGATGAAAAATCCGTTCGGCCGCAGAAAAGGGCAATGGCGCTGACCTGAAGCGCCAGCGTCAATGCGATGGAAAATCCCTTGAAAGAAAAGGCATGACGCCTGATAAGGGCCGCGCAGAGCATCATGTTCAGGGGAAACAGAAAAAGATAGGCTTCGGAATAGGTATTGGCCCACAGGCCGGGCCGGAAGCGCAGGGTGATAAAGTAAGACAGGGCCAGCACACCGGCGCCTGCCGCCAGCCCCAGATTATTGTATCGCCAGCCCATGAGAAAACCTAAAGTGAAAATCGCCCAGGGCAGGGCCGGCAGCAGCACCAGAAACGCGCTCAGTTCCCGGGAGGATTTAAATTGCGCCTGGATGGCGGGCCATTTCCAGACGATCATCAGGGAAACCAGGATCAGAACAACGGGAACAATCAGCTGGCAGCAGATGCGTTTAACCGAATACATAGGGGGATTTGGTGTCCATTTTGGTTGAAGGGGGCGCCGATAAAAAATTACAACAGGATTTCAGATATCTTTGGGTGGTTTAAATTGCAAAGATTTTTTGATAAGGTGTCAAATAAAAATTTAACCCCACGGATTAAAGGGAGTTTTTGAATCAATGACGGAATTGAAAACCACCATGGATATTTTCAAGCTGCTGGACCATTCGAATTGCCGGGACTGCGGCGAAAAAACCTGTCTGGCCTTTGAATCTCTCTATACCCTGGTCGCAGGATTCGGGCGCATGTTTGAGAAAATCGCCGGACGGCATGGCGGCAAATAATCCCGGCGGGCCGTCCAGGAATTCGTTCTTGACGGAGTTAGAAAAAAAGACTATTTAATTATTTGATTCAAAAGTTCAAATCGTCAATTTTAATCCGTCATAGGAGACAAAAAACGCACCGGCATGGGAAAAACAGATAAAAAACAGCAGATTTTTCAGGCGGCCCTGACCGTGTTCGCCCGCTATGGATACCGGAAAACCACCGTCGAAGACGTTGCCGCCGCTGTGGGCATGACCAAGAGCAACATCTATTTTTATGTGAAAAACAAGCGGGACCTCTATGAGCGAACCGTTAGCGGGGCACTTGAACGATGGCGGGCCGCCATTGGCGCGGAAATGGAAACCGCGAAGACCGTCCGGGAAAAATTCATGGTAGCGGCCCGCAGCTCCTTTGAATATCTTAAAAATCAGGAGGAGCTGCGGGCCCTGCTGATCCAGGACCCGGAAATCTTCACCCTGTCCCGGACTGAGGACCGGTTTTTTGAGGTGAACCACCGGGCCATGATGATGCTCCGGCAGGTGATTCAACAGGGAGTTGACGAAGGGGTTTTTCACCCGGTAGACGTTGACTCCGTGACCGAGTTTTTATTTTCCATCTATATCATGTTTCTCATCAAGACCTATGTGAAATCCGACGGCAGCGCAGGCGACCGCATGTATGAAGAGGGCCTTTCCCTGATATTCCGGGGGCTGTGCCGGCAATAATGAATAATGATTCGGGATTAAAAAGGGGGCGCGGAAAACGTCCGTTGATAAAAACCGCATAGAGGGGAGGTAGGGATATGACCGAAGCAACGCTTCATGCCCTGGACGGGCTCAGGGATTTTTCCATGATCAAATGGTACGTGATACCGCTCTTGGCGCTGGTTTTTTATGTGTACAACAAGGAGATCCGCCTGGCCCGGAATACGGGCAACTGGAACGCGGTGCTGGCCGGGGCAACGATTTTCGGTATGGATTTTTTCAATGAAACATGGAACGGCTGGGTTTTGGTTTTGACGCAGCGTTCCGCCTTCTGGACGACGCCGGGGGACACGGCTCTGCGCACCACAGTGGGCTGGAACATCGAGATCATGTTCATGTTCGCCATTCTGGGCATCATCTACTATTACGCGCTTTCGGAAAGCACCACGGAAAAAATCCTGGGGATTCCGGAAAAATGGTTCTGGGCCGTGACTTATTCCATTTTCTGCGTGTTTGTGGAATGCCTGCTCAATTACGGCGGCCATCTGGTATGGGAGTATCCCTGGTGGCACCGGACTTTTGAGGGCATATGGCTGATTTTCTTCTTCGGGTATTTCCACTTTTTCGTGGCCGCCCTGATCGTCATCAGTTTAAAAACCCTTCGGAATAAACTCATCACCGTGTCCGTGATTTATGCGGTGCCCATTGTCATGAACGTCTTGGCTTTTGGTGTTTTCGGTTGGAACTATTGATGGGTCGGGCATTGGGGATTTTTCATTAACAATATTGCCCGGAATGCAGGAGATGAATAATGAAATACGCCCTCGACCCTGCTGAAGCCCGGATATTGGGCGTGCTCATTGAAAAGCAGTTGTCCACGCCGGAATATTACCCGCTGACCTTAAACGTCCTGGTGAACGCGTGCAACCAGAAATCCAATCGGGACCCGGTCCTCAGTCTCGATGAAGCCGCCGTAGTGCAGGCATTGGGCAGCCTGCGCAAGCAGCGCCTGGTGTGGCAGGTGATGACTCAAGGCAGCCGCGCCCCGAAATACGAGCACAACCTTAAGGAAGTGGCCGGGTTTTCCGACTTCGAGCTCGCCATCCTGTGCGAATTGATGGTCAGGGGGCCTCAAACCATCGGGGAACTGCGGACACGGGCATCCCGGATGGCCGAATTCTTCGGTCTTTCCGATGTGGAACATACCTTAAAGAAACTCATCACCCATGAATCCGGACCATTCGCCGTCCAGCTTCCCCGGCGTCCCGGCCATAAAGAAAACCGGTACGCCCAGTTGTTTTCGGACATGGATATGGCGGAAACCGGGGGCGATGCCTCGGAAACCGAGTCTGCGGCCAGAGGCCATGATGATCTTC
>PCSG01000158.1:4423-4565 GCA_002772195.1 Desulfobacterales bacterium CG23_combo_of_CG06-09_8_20_14_all_51_8
GGGCCTTCGCCGATCTGCGCGACCAGTTTATGGAATTCAAACGGGAGCTTGAATAGCGGGGCAGAAGTTAAGAAGGTTCACCGGCTGATTGGAAAAAAGGAGGACGCAATGCTTTATGGTCTCGTAAAAAGTCAAAAAAACA
>PCSG01000136.1 GCA_002772195.1 Desulfobacterales bacterium CG23_combo_of_CG06-09_8_20_14_all_51_8
GCTGACAGGATTTTTTCTATGGCCGGCGGTGGGCCAAGGGGGAATGGCGGCTTGGTGGGTGGCATGGGTGGCTGCCGCCGTCATTGGTACCATCTCCCGTCATTTTTTTATCATCCGCTATCGACAGTCGGCCAAAACCATAGACAATGTCCTGAAATGGAAAAAACTTTTCATCGCTTTGGTTTTTCTTTCCGGCAGTATCTGGGGAAGCGCGGCCTTCGTCATTTTCCCAGGATCGTCCTTCACTCACCAGATTTTTCTCTCCTTTATTCTGGCGGGCATGGTAGCCGGGGCCATGCCACCATTTTCCGTTGTCCTGACGGCCTTTCTGGCCTATGCCATTCCAACGCTTTTCCCCGCCATCCTTCTTTTTTTCCTGACCCAGATGCCGGTCCACACGGCCATGGGCACCATGCTTTTCTTTTATCTGTGTTTCATGGGCCTATGCGGCTATCAATTCTTCAACCGAACCCGGGCCATCTTAATTCTGAAATTTAAAAACCTGGATCTCATCCATCATCTGGAAGCTGAAAAACTCCGCACCGACGCCGTCAACAACCATTTACAAGACGAAGTGACGGAACGTAAACGCATTGAGGAAATTCTGAAAAGACACCGGGAAAACCTGGAAGCCATGGTGGATGAGCGCACCAGCGCCCTGCAAAAATCAAACATCGACCTGAAAAACGAAATCGCCGAGCGGGAAAAAACCCAGCAGGCCCTTAAGGAATCCGAGGAAAAATATCGACTCCTCGTGGAAAACGCCAGTGACGCCATCTTCATTTATCAGGACGGGGTCAGCAAATTCCACAATAATCGAACAGAGTCCCTGCTGGGCTTTTCCACTCGGGAACTGCAAGAAATTCCGTTCGTCGACCTGTGCCGGATCACTGACCGACAACTCATAGACGACCGCCTCAAGCGCCATGCGGAAAACCGGGGCCGGGAAACGATCCCTTCCGGCAGCGTGATCAAACTAGTCAATAAAGGCCAAAAAGACGTATGGGTTCAAATCAGCGCGGTACCGGTTCTCTGGAATAAGGCCCCGGCTTTGCTGTGCTTTATCAGAGACATCACCCAGCAGAAACATCTGGAAAACCAACTGCTTCAGGCCCAGAAAATTGAAGCCATCGGAACCATGGCCGCCGGCATCGCCCATGATTTCAACAACATCATGTCCGGCATCCAGGGCAATACATCCCTGGCCCTGATGGCCATGGACCCCTCCCATGAGCATTACAAAAAATTCAAGGATATCGAGTCCTATGTCGAAAGCGGCACGGAACTCACCCGTCAGATCCTGGATTTCGCCAGTTCCCAAAACAACCGCCCGGAGCCGGTGGATATCCATCACCTCATCCATGAGACGGCCGCCATGTTCAGCCGGACCCGGAAAGAAGTCCGGCTCCATGCGAAATACATGGATACGCATCCGGTCATCGAAGCGGACAGCGGCCAGATCCGTCAGGCCGTCATGAACCTGCTGATCAATGCCTGGCAGGCCATGCCCGATGGCGGCGATATCGGAATCGTGACGGAAATTACGCACGCGAAGGACATGGATAGCCTCGCCTTCACCCCATCATCGGAAAACTACATCCAAATTTCAATTTCCGACTCGGGCGTCGGCATGACGCCGGAACTGATGTCTAAAATCTTTGATCCGTTTTTCACCACCAAAAAAAGAGGAAAAGGCACCGGCCTGGGGCTGTCTTCCGTTTACAGAATCATTCAGCATCATGGCGGGCATATCCGCGTCGACAGCCGGCCCGGAAGCGGCAGCACGTTTCACGTTTATCTTCCGATTTCCCTCAAAACAGCGCCCCTTATTTCCTGTGAGGAGGAGGCCATCCTCCCGGGTTCCGAAACAATCCTGATCATCGATGATGAACCCGACATTCTTGAAATCGCCCGGGAAATGCTGGAGGCCCTGGGGTATTCGGTTTACACGGCCCAGAGCGGAGCCGCGGCCGTTGAACTCTATGCGCGGCACAGGGGACGGATTGATCTGGTGATTTTAGATATGGTCATGCCGGAAATGAACGGTGAAATGGTCTTCCGGCATCTGGCGGAGATGAACCCGGACGTAAAAGTCCTGATTGCCAGCGGATACAGCCCGAGCGGCCCGGCGAAAAAAATCCTCGAAAGAAAATCCTGCGATTTTATTCAAAAGCCGTTTAAAATTCAGGACATCAGCCGGATCATTCGGAAAATTTTAGCATGAAAAAGGCAGGTGTGGAAAAAGGAAACAGGCATAATCAGTTTAATTCTAAGCTTCTGTCCTCTTCAAATACTGAAGAATACCCCGAATCGAATTGCCGGAAAAATAATTTTCCCGGTCCTGCAGGGCCTCCGGCAACCGGTTGCGGGAGGCAAAGACCGGATCGTTTTCCGTGAGGTCCCCTATGATGCGGCCGGTATCCGGGTCCGAAAGATGCCGGCGGATCACATCCACCCACACCACGATCTGACGCCGGGCGATTTTAAGGATTCTTTCGCCTCCCAAACTCCACCCGTGATGGCCGAAACAAATCCGGCGGTCCATAAACGGGGCCATGGCATCCATGGAGCTTAAAAAATCTTCCAGCACAAACACCGGCGGAGTGGCCGGGCGCAGATAAACGGCATTTTCCATCTGATAAAAAATACCGAAGAGTTCTCCGCAAAACACCACGTCTTTGCCCGCGAAACACTGATGATGGGCCGCATGTCCCGGCGTGGCGATCACCTGAAACCCGCCGTCGATGGGAACCATCGGCACATCCTGAGCGGTCCGGATATTTTCCGCAGGCACGGGTTTGATTTTCCCGTACACCCGGGCCACATCCCCCAGAATTTTCAGGGACCCTTCCCACAGGCGCTCGGGGTCGACCAGATGGGCCACGGCCTTTTCGTGGCAGATGATTTTCGCTGACGGAAACCGCTCGATGACGTGGCCGATTCCGCCGCTGTGGTCCATATGAATATGGGTGAGGAAAATCCAGTCCAACTGCCGCACACCCCGTTTTTCCAGTTCCGCGAGCAGATAATCCACCGTGCAGGCCGGGCCGGGATCCACAAGAAAATTCCCGTCATCTCCGCTGTAAACCCAGGCGGAAATAAACCGTTGATATCCCAGTTCGTCAATATCTAAATCAATGAGGTCCAGCATGAATCTCCCCGTTGGTGTCAGTGGGTGTTTTTCTATCCGCCCAGCGTTTCCAGCGCTTCTGTCGCCGCCTCGCGAACCGCTTCCGCATAGGACCCGCTCTGCACGCCGGTCAGCCGGGCCCTGATTTCCGGACGTCCGGATTCCCCATAGAGATAGAGGATATCGCCTTTCACATCATCGGCTGCGGATTCAAACCGCTTCCATAATGCATTGAGAGCGTCCCGGGCAAGCGCATCCGATTCGGAGTTGATAAATTCAAACACCACCATGGCCCCCAGGCGGACGGACCATTTCTCATGGGTCAGGAGATCGATAAACCCCGGATAAATTTCACCGCTCGACAGCATCATGCGGCTGACCGCTTCAGGAGATTTCTCTTCGATCATCTGCTGAAGGGTGGCGGCGCTCAGCCTTGCCGGGTTGCGGTTGATGATGGCATCGACGATTTCCCGAAGGTCCACGGCCCCGGTCCACCGGAAATCATCGTCCAGAATCGTCGTGGGTGCGGAGCGCACTTTCGCGTCGGCCGCTGCCTGGACGAACATCTCGCCGTCCGTCACCCGCACATGGACATTTTTGCAAGCATTGGCAAGGGCCAGCAGGGCGGCCACGGTATGGGGGCAATGGGGACATTGGGGCGCGATAAAAACCGTGAGAAGGGCCGGGGCTTTGATCCGGGAAAGAAGCTCCCCCTCCGGCAGCCCTGAGATATTGCCTTTTTCGGCCCCGGTCAAAAAATCCAGAAACGGCGGAAGCTCCGCGCCCAAAGGAATCGCCTGATAAGCCACATTCTCCGCTATTTCAAAAAATGAGACGCTCTCATTGGAATTTTCACTGTCGATCCGAATTTCCGGACAAAGGGCCTGAAGCATTTCGCAGAATTCCCGGATGGCCCGACCCGGCTCATCATCGCTCTCATGCAACCGAATGCGGATATCCTGACCGACGCCTTTCAAGGCATGCCGGATATGTTCTTTTTCCTGGGGGGTCATTATCCGGTGATTCCCGCCAGCTCATTATACATGGCGATTTCGGGGCTGCCGTCAAGAAGCGGCTTGATGGTTTTAAACAGTGCCTTGAAATGCGGGGTGGAACTATGGGCCACCAGGGCGTCCGCGTCCTTGTATTTTTCGTAGAACAGAAAAACAGCGGGATTGCCGGCATCCTGATGCAGGGTGTACACGAGGGTCCCCGCCTCTTCTTTAACCTGGGGAATCATCGCCAGCAACGCATTTTTCAACTCATCTTCTTTGCCCGCAAGGGCCTTTAATTTCGCCACGACAACCATGAACTCTCCTCCTTATATATAATGATGGATTGGACCACCCCCGAAAATGATACCTCAAAAACCGGGGCTATTTTCCAGCATCGGGGAACGGGTGTCAATAAAGTTAAATCTGGTTATCCAGTTCGCTCAAGTGATTTGGTTGTGGATTTGCCCATGA
>PCSG01000454.1:0-3414 GCA_002772195.1 Desulfobacterales bacterium CG23_combo_of_CG06-09_8_20_14_all_51_8
TAATGATCATGATTTTTTGTTTCATGCTCATGATGGCCACCCATGAAATCGTTCAGGGTGTAAAGGGACAGGATTCCCCTGTCAAACAGGAAGCGGCCGCCGGATCATCTCTGGCCCATGTGAATGTGGAAGGCATCGGGCGACTTCTTAAACAGGGAAATGATATTTTCATCGCTTATGGCGATCACCATTACAGCCCGAAAACAGATCTGGAGGCCATGCGCGCGGATGGCCGGGTCATGACCCTGCCTGGCAAGGATGGCAAGGATAAACAGGTTTTATATATTGAAGAAACCAGCGACCAGCAAGTGCTTCTGACGGAGTATCTGGAGGCATTCGGTTACCTGAGCCGGCAGGGCATCGGTGTCGCGTTTGCGGAACGGGCGGAGAAATAGCAGATGAGACAGATTTCCGGCTTTATCGTAGTGCTGGCGGCATGGATTTTTTGGAGTGGTATATGCCAGGACGCCTCCTGTTTTGCTGATTCTTCTTCCTCAAAGACTTCTTCGGCATCCGCCGATCCATGGGATAAGCTACAGGATTGGTTTGAAAAAGAACCGGATCCACCCCCGAAACCGGCGACGGAAAAGGAAACGGAAGACCCCTGGGCCAAATTGAGAGCCATTTATCTGCCCTTTACCGAGGAAGAAGAGTCCGCCGCCATCATCGACCCCGTCATTCGGCAGAAAGTGTCCATAGGACTGCATGCGGCTGTCGCCCCCTATGCGGAATTGATTAAAGAGGCGGCGGATATGTTTAATGTTCCCCAGGAAATCATTGCTGCCGTGATTATGGTGGAGTCCGGCGGCGATCCAAAGGCCCGCGCAAAGACCAGTTCAGCCGCAGGCCTCATGCAAACCATTTCAGGGACTTTTTCAGACGCGCGAAAGTCCCTCAAATCTCGTGAAATTCACATTTCAGACAATCCCTTTGATCCGGAATCATCCATCCTGGCCGGGACCTGGTATCTTGACAGGATGTACGAACGGGCCATAACGGACAAGCCTGGAAAAGTCGGGCATAGGGATCAGATCGCCTCATGGAAATATCCTCTGGAATATTATTATGCGGGGCCGGGGTATGGCGCCCGTCATGAACCAGTGGTCATCATCTATTCCGGGGGGAAAAAAGTGATGGTGGACAAGCCCGCCTATTCAGCAAAAGCGCTCAAGTGGGCTAAGATTATGAGACCGGAAAAAACTTGAAATCGTTTTAGATTGGTTTGAAAAGGAAAGGAAGATGCGATGAAATCAGCCAAATATGCATTCCTGGGAATGACTCGGAAAAATGCGGTTTTCGGAATAGTGATGGCAATCATCTTTTTCCTGTCAGGGTGCGCGGGAACGTCTCGGTCAAAACCACTGGTGGCGATTAAGGACAAAAGCCGGTTTGAAGAGCGCATTGACCATTTAATGGATGCGGTTATCGCCAAACAAAAAAATACCGCAGTCGCCCTTTCTCCCGTCGCGGTGCTGCCTGGTTCCCTCAAATCCTCGCAGCCTTTCACCCGGTTGGAGGAATTTGTCATGGACCGGCTGGAACAACGCTTGATCGAGACAAACGAGCTGTTAACGCTTTCCCGGCTCAACTGGTTTGCTTTTCGGGAAGGCCGTCCCATGGATTTTCGCTATACAAAAGGTTACACGCCTTCGGATCTTCGCCATCTCGTGCTTTATGTGGTCACTGTAGCGGCGGATGATGTCATGGAAGATCTAAATATCACCATCAGCGCCTATAATGCCGAAAATAGATCCATAGCAGGTCTGTCCGCCGGAGAACGCTTTGATTTTTCTCCGGACCAGCCGGCCCGTATGCTTTATGACACCGCGCCGAAACGACTCCCATTTCCGGAAGGACTGGAAGAAAACCCTTATACATCCATGGACCGCCTGTGTTTCAGTCTGGCCGGTGAGTTGGCGGATGCTTACCAGACCGGAATCATGGCCGGAGACGCTGTGGTCGCGGATCGGGAAGTCAAGGTGTTGCTCTACTACAGGCCCCGGTCCGGAGTGGATCTCCGGCTGGCTGGTGACATCGGAAGCAGCTTACAACAGGCGGTGGTATCCAATCGGGGATTTACCTGCGTGGTGAGCCAGTCTGATTTCGGACCTATGTTTGAGTAGATTGATTTTTACAAGTCCCAGGCATCGGTGTTTGAGATTGATGATCCCCGGTTTCTGGCAGGTACTATTTTTCTGATGGCGGAGATTTTTCCACATCAATCCCTCGAAAGCGCGGGAGTTGCCCTAAGGGCTGTATGGCGGGTAGACCCATTGGAAGATAAAAGCGGCGCTTTTGTCGCGGACAATACAGCAGGTACTTATTTATCGGGATTTACGGCTAAATCTTATTTTTTAACGAACTGCGGCCGACCGTCAACGCCCGTATCGGACACAGGGCGGGATTTAGATCCGGTTTCTTTCGAAAAGGGCGCTCTAAAATCCGGAGCGCCCGTCTCAACGGTCGGCCCGTCCGATTCCACTTCACCTTCACCGGGTTCAAAGACCATAGTGATAGAATCAGCGCCGGAAACCCGCACCATCTGTTTCCAGGGATTTCCCGATCCCGTCAGCCGAGATATTTACCCGGTTCTCAGCCAGATGCCTGGGCTCCAGTCCATTCGGCGGAGAGACGATGCCTGCGGGCCGGATTCAGGCACCGTCGGTTATGTTTTGCAGTGCCGATGCCGGACGGAAAGCTTAGCCGACTGGTTGGAAGCGAACCTTCGTACATCTGGAAACCGGGTGGTGCCGTTCCGGATTCATACCGGTGGTAATAACATCGTGAATGTTAACTATGACGGAGGGTTTTGATGATGGGAAACGAAGCCGATATCCTCTATCGTTCTCGGATACCGTTTCTTGAAGGACCGCCGCTTATCACCCGGATTTCGATATGGGCGGTGGTTTTGGGGATTTGTTTACTGATGGGACTATCCGGCTGTATGAAGCAGAAAAACACTACCGACGGTAATTTCGACATCGCCGAACTGGATCAGATTGTATCAAAGATACTACCCGGTGAATCCGTTGCCGTATCCTGGATCTGCGAGGCTGGCACCGATAATATCACCGCCCTTGGCAATCTCTGGCGGGATCGTGTGGAGAAGGCATTCAGCGACAGGGGCATCAGCGTCAAGGGGCGCCGTGACCTTTGTCTGGTATTAGAGGATATGGCATCTTTCGGGTCCGGTGGTGATGAAGAAACCATCCTGAAAAACGCCGGCGCCGCAATCGTGGTAATCGGCAAGTACCGTGTCATCGAAGAGATCAATCAGCCTCCCCAGATCAAATTGATTGTAAAGGCCCTGCGCGGGGAAACCGCCCAGCTCGTAGGTACGGCGGAATGGACCGCGCCCCTGGCCTCGGATTGGCGGAAACTGGCGTCCCAGTGCCAGGGAAACGCCTATCAGAA
>PCSG01000454.1:3430-4716 GCA_002772195.1 Desulfobacterales bacterium CG23_combo_of_CG06-09_8_20_14_all_51_8
ACGGCACCGGAAAGTGAAACAGGCAAACCCTTTCTTACCGCCTGGCTGGATCGGCCCGGAGCTGTTTATGCCGAGGGCGAAACCGGTGAAATTCATATCGAAAGTGAACCGGGAGTGTACCTGTATCTCTTGAATCTGACGGCCGATGGGATCGTGGCCTTGCTTTATCCCAATCGCCTTTGCCCTGCAAAGGTCCTTTCCGGAAAAATATTCGTTTTTCCGCCACCGGACTGTCGGGAAAATATTGAGCTGGAATTTCATCCACTGGAGCCTGGTGGCGTCAACCGGGAGTCGGTGAAGGTCGTGGCCAGTCGGACCCCTTTGGATTTTTCGTTTCTACCCGAGCCCATCAATCAGCCGGTTCCCATTGCCCAAGGCGGAGACATTAAAAAAGTCTATGATGTTTTGGATCAAGCAAAATCCTGGAATGAAGTGCTTTTGGAGTACACCGTGGACGGAACGGAATAAAAAACCGAACGACGTTGAAAAAACGCGGGAATCGCCGATAAGATCAACATGACAATGAATAAACATTATCCAGGCATTTAAAAAAACATCCATGAAATCGATGGCAAGACAGGAGGGAAAACACATGCAGGAGATTCAGAAATCTTATAATTTCAAATCGATCAGGATGATGACAGGCATTTTAATGGCCTGTTTGGCGCTTACGGTGTTGGCTCCGCAAACCGTATCCGCAACCTTGAGCACCCGCATCGTGGTGCTTCCGTTTTACAGCGAGGAAGGACGGGACGTGTCCGACAGCGACAGCGCCATGCATTACCGCCGAATGATGGGATTCATTCAGAACCGGCTGGTGGATGCCGGCTTTGAAGTGATCGACCCTTTTGCCAAGGATTTGGCAGTCAAGGAATATAACCGGGTCATGGAATCGGCCAGGCAGGATTCGGCCCTGGCTTGCCGGGAACTGTGCCGGAAATACGCCGTGGACGCGGCCTACATTGTTACCCTCAAGGTCCGGCGGGAACTAACCCCGGATCACCTTTACCGGGCCTCGGCCCAGGTGGATGGAACGGGATATGACAGCGCAGGTCGCTCCCTGGGCATCGCCATGTTTGAAACGTTTAATGAGACCCGGCGGGATGCGGACGCAGCCGTAGGCGAAGTGGAAAAAGAGGTGGGAGACCTTATTGGTAACAAACTTACTGCCTGGAAACAGAACTGTGACAGCGGGAACGTGGTCACAGATACGGGCGCTGTTTCAGAAAACGGCGGAGCCTTGGAAGAACGCATCCGGACTCAGGAAACCAAGATCAATATTCGTT
>PCSG01000253.1:0-1512 GCA_002772195.1 Desulfobacterales bacterium CG23_combo_of_CG06-09_8_20_14_all_51_8
GGGAGATCTTTGACGGAATCGAACCCGGGCAGATGGAAACGACCCGATTGGTCCTGCGGAAAGTCCTGTCAAATGCCGGTAAAGGAAAAATATGATCATGAATAAAGACCCATTCATTGGATTCGCCTGCGCCTACACGCCGCTGGCCCTGGTTCACGCGGCCGGATTCACCCCCTGCCGCATCCTGCCCGCCGGGGACTGCCCGGATCAGGCCGGGCATCTCTTGCATGACAATCTCTGCCCCCATGTCAAGCGCATCCTTGACCGGGCCTTGAGCCGCCAGATCCCGGATCTCACGGGCATGATCTTCATGAACAGTTGCGACGCCATGCGCCGCCTCTATGATGCCTGGCAGGTCGCCCGGCCGGATATCCCCTGCATCCTGGTGGATCTTCCGACAACCGTGTCCGAAAGAAACATCGCGTTTTTCTTCGGGGAACTCCAGCGCCTGGCAGGCGTGCTTGAAAAATGGGGCGGCACCAGGCTGGACCCGGAAAAACTGGCCGCAAGCCTCCAGCTTTTTGCCCGGCTTGCCGGACAATTTGAGAAGATCAGGGCACGGGTTCAAGCCGGCGATTTGCGAAACGGCGCGACGATGCTTCAGGCGGCCTATCTCAAGGCATCCGTCACGGCCCCGGAACCCATGATCGGCGAACTGGAAACATTGCTTTCCCAGGAAAGTGCCGGTCAAGCGGATGACGGGGTCCCGGTTTACCTGTTCGGAAATGTGTTGCCGGAAACTGAAGCCTTTGCCTTATTCGCCGAATGCGGGGCAAGGATCGTGGGCGAAGACCTGTGCACCGGCTCCCGGCTGTTTACGGAAATCCGGGTCGATGATGATTCCCCAGACAGCCTGCCGGACGGCCTGCTGAAAAATTATGCAAAAGGACTCTTAAACCGCCAGCCATGCGCCCGCACCATGATCGGGACCCGGCCGGGAGAGCTGGCCGCGGATATCATCCGAGCGGCAAGGCTCAGCGGGGCAAAAGGCGTGATCGGGCATACCGTTAAATTCTGCGATCCCTACATCGCGCGAATCCCGAACATCCGGGCCGCCCTGAAGCAGGAGGGCATCCCGTTTCTCATGCTGGAAGGCGATTGCACGGTCCGGTCCATCGGCCAGCAGAAAACCAGAATCGAAGCTTTTATCGAAATGCTGAGGTGAATCCTATGATGCGGCAATATTTTGAAAATCTTGAAACCGGACTCTCGGCCGCCATCGCAGGCGGAAAGATGAGTCCCCGCAAACTCTATTCTCTGGAAATCGCCCGTCTCGGCAAACGGCTGTATTCGGGAGAGGACCGGGTGGCCTGGTGCGGCATCACCGCGCCCTTTGATCTGTTAAACGCCCTTGGCGTGACCTCCTGCTTTGTGGAGTTCATCGGCGCCATGCTCGCCGCCACCGGGGTTTCCGGAGATTTCATCGAGGAAACCGACCATATCGGCTATTCCATGGATTCATGCAGCTATCACCGGGCCGTCATGGGCGCGACCTTAAAGGGCCTGATGCCA
>PCSG01000253.1:1521-4611 GCA_002772195.1 Desulfobacterales bacterium CG23_combo_of_CG06-09_8_20_14_all_51_8
TTTCTCATCGGGACCACCAACCCCTGCTCCGGCGGGCTTGCGGTTCTCGAGACCCTGGCGGCCCATTTCCGGAAAAAACTGTTTGTCCTTCATATTCCCCAGGACGAATCCAGAGACAATGTGCGGTTTCTGGCGGATCAACTGCGCGACATGGTACGTTTTGTCGAAGACATCACCGGCGGTTCGCTTTCCCCCGAAAGACTGGCATCCGCAGTTCTAAACACCAACCGGCTGCGGGAGATCATGATCGACGTGTACAAGCTGGCGACCCACGTCCCGTCTCCGGTCAGCAATCGGGAACTGGGCAATTTCGGTATTGTCATGGCCCTTTTTTTAGGCACGGACGCCGCAATCAGCGTTGCCGAAGCCTTTCGGGATGACTTCGCAAGCCGGGTCCGGAACATGGCGACGGCCGGTTCAAAAGAAAAACTCCGGCTGCTCTGGATTCAAAACCGCATTCAGTTCAAAAACCCCATCGAGACTCTTCTTGAAAAGGAATACGGAGCCATCATTGTGGTGGATGAATTAAACGATATCACCTGGGATGCCATTGATCCGAACCATCCGTTTGAATCCATCGCCCGGCGATCCATTTCCATTCCCTTTAACGGGACCATCAACAACCGCATCAACCACCTGCGAAAGCTGGCGAAAGATTACCAGATCGACGGCGCCATCAACCCCTGCAACTGGGGATGCCGCCAGGGGACCGGCGGACGGGGCCTGATTGAGGAAGGCTTAAAGGAGATCGGCGTTCCGGTGCTGAATCTCGAAGTGGATTGCGTGGATAGCCGCAAATTTACCGAAGGGCAGTTTCAAACCCGAATTGAAGCATTTATCGAAATGATGGACAGCCATAAATAACCGGGGTTGAAATTGGCGTCAAACGTCACAATCCGGTGCCGTTTCAATGGATTTTAACGGGTGACCTGCCTCCCTAAAACACATTTCTTGTATTTTACGCCCGTATCCTGTAAATAGGCCTCAGGCTGTCTTTCTTTTATTGCATACCTCCCTCTGCTTGTTTCCTGTCCGTCAATAAGCGCGGCCTTTATTGCCCGATAACCGGCCATTCCCGGAACGTCCGGCTTTTTTCTACGCCCACCTTTTGATGATGGAATCAGAAAATCATGACTCAGGAAATTTGTGCCCCCCCGCAAGAATTTGCATTTGACGCGCTGCCCGTTTCCGTTGAAATGATTCAGGCCCATATTCAGCGTTTTTTTCCTCATACGCAGGAAAAAGGCAACTGGGTTCAGTCGCTTTTGCTTAAAACCGCCCTGACGATAGTCCGTTGGATGCCCGCCGTTGTTGCCTGGTGGTTGGGACTGATCATCGGCAACATCCTTTATTTTCTTAAACTTCGCAGCCATGTGGCTATGGTCAATCTGGATATTGTCTACGGCGGCGCCAAATCCGCCTCTGAAAAACGCGCGATTTACCGGGCGTCCATGGTCAATTTCGGCCATGTCATCATCAATTATATGCGCCTGCCCTTTGCCGGAAAAGATTTCTGGGCCAATCACTGCGAACTGGTCAACGAGGCGGTCCTTAAAGAAGCCATCAACCGCAAGCGAGGCGTGCTGTTTATCGGCGGCCATATCGGCATGTGGGACATGGCGGGCGGAAAAGTGGGCATGTCCGGCTATCCGACGTCCGTGGTGGGCAAAAAAATCGGCAATCCCGTGATCAACGAATTTGTCGCCAAAGCCAGATCGTCCATGAACATGGGGCAGATCCTCAACAAAAACACCATGGCCCAGATTCTTGAGGGCTTGGCGCGCGGGGAGGCCACGGTCCTGGCCATAGATCAGAACATGAAAAAAGACCGGGGGGTTTTTGTGGACTGGATGGGAAGACCGGCGTCGTCGGTCAAGTCCACCACGTATATGGTTAAAAAATCCGGGGCCGCCGTGATCCCGGGATTTATGATCCAGACTGGCCCGAAAGCGTTTCAGGTGATCCTGGGAGAAGAAATAAACTGGGTGCCCTGCCCCGAAGATCCGGAGAGGGAGCTGCTGATCAATACCCAAAACCAGGCCCGGGCCGTCCAGGCGATCATCCTGCAGCATCCGGAACTCTGGTTCTGGATTCACAAACGCTGGAAAATCCGGCCGGAAGGGGAAAAAGACCTCTATGCGTAAGCAGGAACAGTGGAGGGGACGTCCTTAATTAGTTAAATAACTTGACGCGCCCCTCACCTCCCTGCTATTTTCCCCGTATGCCGAGACAATCCAGATTAGACGCGCCGGGTGTATTGCATCATGTGATCATCCGGGGAATCGAGCGCAAGAAAATATTTTGGGATTCGATGGATCAGCAGGATTTTGTGGACCGGCTGGCCGTTCTGATTCCTGAGACCCAAACCCGATGCTATGCCTGGGCGCTGATGACCAATCACGCTCATTTCCTGTTTCGATCCGGCCCGCCGGGGATCTCCACCCTGATGCGGCGCCTGCTGACCGGGTATGTGGTGTCGTTTAACCGCCGCCATAAGCGCTTTGGCCAGTTATTTCAAAATCGCTACAAGTCCATCATCTGCCAGGAAGACGCATACTTAAAAGAACTGGTGAGATATATTCATTTAAACCCCGTCCGCGCAAAGATCGTTGATGATTTAAAATCCCTGGCGCAATACCCTTTTTGCGGGCACGGGGCGCTGGCGGGATATAGTAAACCATCATGGCAGGATGACGGGTATGTGCTGAAGTTTTTTGCCGATGACCTGTATCCGGCACGTGAGCGCTATTTGTCCTATGTTGAATCCGGTCTTGATCAGGGTAGACGGCCCGAACTTGTGGGCGGGGGGCTGATTCGAAGTTTCGGCGGATGGGGGGAAGTTAAAAAACATCGGCAGCAGAAAATGGAGCGGATCAAGGGGGATCAAAGAATCTTAGGCGACCCGGATTTTGTTGACGCGATGTTAACCCAGGCAAAACAAACATACGAACGGGGATATCAACTGAAGGCCGAAGGCGTTGATCTCGATTACATCGCCGCAAAAGCAGCGGAAATTTACGGGATTGATCCCGAAGATATTTTTGCAAAAGGTCGCATAAAAGTGCGGGCGGACGCCAGGGGACTGCTCTG
>PCSG01000162.1 GCA_002772195.1 Desulfobacterales bacterium CG23_combo_of_CG06-09_8_20_14_all_51_8
CGATTTTGCGAAGAATCTTCATGCGCCAAAAAATCAATAACAAGTCGGCATTATTGCCATTAATTCTTTCCGGTCAGGCACTAATTAGTTTTAAGTGCCTAAATTGCGCTAAAGCGACTAAAGTTGATGTGTCGCTTCGCTCCTTCATTTTTAAAACAGATACAAAGTCATTAACTTTAGTCACTCCCAACTTCCAACTCATGACTTGTTTTTGGATTAGTCTGACGGCTGTGTGCCGCCTCCCTGCCTTTCAATGCGTTTCGCATGGACCGGAGCTCCTCCACATCCCCGCAAACATCATTATAATCGCAGGTGTCGCAGTCAAACGACAGCTCCTCCGCCATCTTGTTCATGGCGCTGATGATCTTAAAAACATCGTCCGCAATGGCTTTGGCTTCCAGCACATCCTCCCGGCTCGCGGTGATGAATACGGTTTCCACGGACCGGACATACGCGATATGCGAAAACTCATCCATTAGCGCCCCGCCCAGATGTTTAAAGGAAAAGCCACCGTTTACGGCGTCCCTGCTCACCCGGCTCCATTCCCGCTGCTGCTGGGAAACGCCGCGCATCATATAGCCTTTTAAATGGAGATTGTAGCGCAGCAGTTCCAGTTCCCGGTACCGGTCATAGCTGTTGTCCGCATCAAAATCCGATGCGCCGACCATCACGATTTTTCCGAAAGACACCTGACGGCCGGAAAGCTGTGGAAGGTCCGGACCCACGATGGTAATCCGTCCGTTTTTGATTTTATCCGGCTCATTGACCCACATCAGAAAAGCGGTGGATGCATCCTTTGGATTGCCGAGTTCCACCGCCGTATCCTGACCCAGCACAAGATTCCGGTGCTTTTCAGACGGCCAGTCGCATCCGGTGATATTAAAAAATTCCGAAACGATTCCCTGTTTTTGCTTCTTGTGGAGAAGCGCCATAACATCCGAATATTGTTTATCAAACAGTCCCATAAAAAATATTTTGATTTTTTTTAAATGTTAAATTCCAAAGACTTTCCGCCCGACATGCATTGTCCTTGCAACCGTCCCTTTTTTCCCTTTCATAATTTCCTCATACAGCGTGTCCATGTCTTTGGGCGGGGCGGTCTGGATTTGTTTTTTGGCCAAAGTCAACGCGCCGGATTTACAGGATGCCACGCACACGCCGCAGCCGATGCACCGGTTCAGATCAATGGCGATAGCGTTTACTTTTTTACTGTCTTCCACGGGCTGCATGGCAATGGCTTCCATCTTGCATTTTTTGCCGCATTTGCCGCATCCCACGCATTTTTCGCTTTCCAGAACGGCATGATAATTATTTTTTACAAACTCCGACGGTTTGGCCAGGAGACTGATTCCTTCCAGACACGCACAGCAGCACTTGCAGCAACTGCAGACAAACTGGGCCTCCTGAGTGTTGGATGGCATCAAAACCAAACCGTCTTTTTCGTTTTGCGCCAGTATTTCAAACGCCTCTTCCTTGGAGATGGAGCGGCCGAATCCGTTTCGGGAATACATATCGTGAAAATCAGCAAATCCGATGCAGACTTCCCGCCTGTCTGTTTCCTTGCAATGCCGCCCGATGGTATCCCGGCCTTTTCGGCATACGCATTCAGCCACGCCGATCCGGCCGTCGTTTTGAAGCACCAGTTCCCGGATTTCATCATAGGTGGCGATGTTTAACGCCGGGGTGACGCTTTTTTCGATGGGAATGACGCGCATCTGGGGAAGGGCGGTGGAAAGAAACGCCATGCCGAAAGACTGGTAATTGTATTTTCGAAAATCCATATAATAATTGGCGGTCATGGTGGGCACTTTCATTTCAAAAATGCCGACGGCATAGGGATGCAGGGCATATTCTTTTTGTCCGTTCACCATTTTGACAAAAATCGCCCCGTGTTTTTCCATATTATCCAGCATGGACTGGAATTTTGCTTCGGACGTTTCCCGATCTTTGACTTTTTCAAAAATCTGGTTGGCTAATTGAAATTTATAGTCCAGGTGGAGGGCGAGTTCCGCCTCTTCGACGGTAAAAGCATCTCGCAATAAGCGCCGCTCCACACCGGACACGGTGGCCGGAAAGCCCACGGGCTGCTTGTCGAGATGTTTCTGCAATTTTTTGTATACTTTATGAGATTCAGCGAAAATACCCATGCCGTCTTTTAACCGGGTTTTAAGTTGTTTCATTTTTTAGATTCCCTTCCCTCACTTTTGACCTTTTCTTCCGCATAAAGGGCAGCGCCCAGGGCACCCATGATTTGCGGGTCAACGCCGTCCAGGGCTTTTAAGGGGAGACCCAGCGCCTCCGAAAGGGCGTTAAACACCCCGGAGTTTTTCGCCACGCCGCCGGTCATCACCACATCGGTTTTCACGTCAATGCTTCGGGTCAAAGATGCCACGCGCTTGGCCAGGGAGTGATGAAGGGCATTCAGGATATCCGCGGTTTTAGACCCTTCATTGACCAGGGAGACCACCTCGGTTTCGGCAAAGATGACGCACTGGCTGGAAATGTTCAGTTTTTCCGTTGATTGAGCGGCCAAATCCCCCAGTTCTTCAAGGGGCACTTCCAACGCTTCTGCCATAACCTCTAAAAACCGGCCGGTCCCGGCCGCACACTTGTCGTTATAGATATAGCGGGCCACGTTCCCGTTATCATCCAGGCGGGTGGCCTTGGCGTCCTGGCCGCCGATATCCAATAATCATCCGGACAGACGGCATGATTTGCCATGCGCCTTTGGCATGGCAGGAAATTTCAGATTCCACCTGGTCCACAAAGGGGATTTGTTCACGACCGTATCCGGTCCCGACAACGTAGCCGATATCATTCATGGTCAATTTGGCTTTGTCTAAAGCCATCTGCATGACTTCATTTGCGGATTCTGACGGCCTGGTTTTGGCCCGCATCACCGCGGTTGATAATATTTTTCCGTTTTCTATAATAACGGCCTTGGCAGTCAAAGATCCGATATCGCATCCTGCTACGATCATGATGTTTTCTCCCGTTTACCTCGTTCCTCAGCAATCAACGCCGCCCCCAAAGCCCCGGCAATCTGTGGATCGGCTTTCCGGGCCCGTTTGATGCGCTTGCCGATGAGTTTTTCAAGCGTTTCCACGACCCCGATGTTTTTTGCCACCCCGCCGGTCATGAAAATATCGCCTTCCGGCTTGACCGAATTCACGAGGATCGCCACCCGGACGGCCATGGCGGTATTGATGCCGGCCCCGATATCTTCAATGGGTACCCCGGAATTGATGTATTTGATGACATCCGCCTGGGCCCACACCGTGCAGGTGGAAGCAAGGGTGATGGGTTCTTTTGCTTTGGCGGACAATTTGCCCAGCTCATCGATGCTGACTCCCAGAACTTTTGCCATGACTTCCAGAAAGCGGCCGGTTCCGGAGGCGCATTTGTCATTGGCGGCAAACCGGCCCACATTGCCGTCTTTGTCGAGCTTCATGGTTTTGCAGTCCTGGCCGCCGATATCGATGACGGTTTCGGCGGATGGCAGCATCCACCGCGCCCCTTTGCCGTGGCATTTGATTTCCGACACCACTTCATCCACAAATTCGATCTTTTCCCGGCCGTAACCGGTGCCGATGCAGTACTGGATGTCCTCTTTTGATATGCCGGCAGAGAGAAGCGCGCCATCGAGCGCGGCATTCGCCGAATCCTGGGGCCGGGGCTTGGATTTGATGATATGGCTGCCGATAATCCTTCCGGCCTTCATGATGACGGCTTTTGAGGTGAGGGAGCCGACATCGCACCCTGCAACAATACTCATAACAACCCCCTGATTTTGAAAAATTCATCCAGGCGTTCCCGGGTGGCCTCCCAGGATTCCACCCGGTCGTCGAATGCATCGTCATACATGATGTGGGTGGGATAACCGTGCTTTTCCATGTCCCTGGCAAACGGCTTCACCATGCCCCATGTGTTTCGGCAGCCCGGTGTGCCGTTGTATATCACGCAGTCCGCATCGTACATCTTCGCGCAAATCAGGGATTCCTCCAGCCACATGCCCTTTTTATCATAGGGTCCCCGTATGGACCGGACCATGGGCAGCCGGGCATTCATCTGGGCAATGGTGTCCAGCATGGCATCGGGTGACGATATATCGATGCCGTAGCTGGACCCCGGCATTTCTTGGGCATATTGATTGTTGTCCCTGAAATTGCGGGTCAGGATGGACCCGATATGGGCGATTCCCCGTTCTTCCAAAAAATGGCAGAAGTTCAGGTCAACCGTATAGTGATCAATGTAACACATGAACATCCGCAGCTTTTCTTCCCCGTTTTTCAGTCCGGAAATACCGGCTGCGGCATTCTCTTTTGTTATTTTGAGCATGGATTCTAAAAGGAGAGTAAACTCTCTGCGCCCTGAAAAACAAAACCGGCCGGCGTAAAGCAAGAGATTGAACACCGGCGGCACGGGAGTCGGTTTTAACATGAGCATGTCTTCAAGGTCCGCGATCATGGCATCCTGTTTGTCAACCTCTGAAAGCACTTCAGCCAGGCGGTCGTAATCAAGCTTGTTTCCGGAATGTTTTTCCGCAAATTTGATCATCTCCTTGTAATCATCAATGTGATATTGCTGGCTGCGGTCGTCGCCGATGCTGGAAGGATAGTTGAGCTGGAAGAACGGTTTGTCCAGATATTCGGATGCAAAGGCGAATGCATTGGCGTTG
>PCSG01000037.1:0-1499 GCA_002772195.1 Desulfobacterales bacterium CG23_combo_of_CG06-09_8_20_14_all_51_8
ATCCGGAAGTATTTGTCCAGAAGTTTTTTTAATTTATTTATTTTTAAGTTAATTTAAAAGAAAACAAAATCACCCTGATGAGGAGGCTCTTCGGGATCGACAAATACGTTGCCATGTGCTATCACCTGCTCGTCGTCGATAAGAGATCGGAGGCGGCCATCGCAACCTATTGCCTCAATTCCGACAGGCACTCGAATCGTTTCTATTCGGCGACGGAGTTTGAGCTGGGAGGGCTTTTCGCGCCTCCGGGAGTCAAGCTCGAGAATTGAGTATCAATACCTAATAAGGGGCCATGGTCTGGCTTCCTCCATTTCGTACGCAAGTTCCAGGAGACGCCGTTCCATGCCGGACGTTGCCGCGAACTGTACGCCCATGGGCATGCCGTTTTTGGAAAATCCCATGGGCAGAGATATGGCGGGAGCGCCGGTGACATTTTGCGCTGGAGTAAAGCAACAATAATTTTTAACGCGCTCCACTGCCGTGTCAAATGGCACATCAGGTCCCATGTATCCCAGTTTTGGCGTCGGATGCGACAGGGTTGGATTGAGGAGAATGTCAAAATCCTTGAATAAGTCGTTATAGGTCCTCTCATATCCCTTGAGGCGCTTTATTATGATGGGTGTCTTCAATATGCCTTTTTGGAAGAGGCGGCTCAAGCCCACGGTCCATTCTCCCAGCTTTGATTTGTCGAAGCCGCGGCCCACGATATAGAAACCGAAAAAACGTATGGTGAAGGTCATCATGCCCCAGTACCACCAGAAGTCCGCAAACATGGCTTCGTTAAAGGGGCTCCGGATTTCTGTAACCGTATGTCCCAATTTCTCGCAGAGTTCTCCCGTGCTGATGACCAGTGCCGCTGTTTCAGCATGGCTCGGAATTCCGAAGGGCGTGTCAGTAAAAAGACCGATTCGGAGACGTTTTTTCCCCGGATGAAGAACGTGGCCTATTTCCGGCAGCTTTGGATTGCGGTAATATTTTTCCGCTCCTGCGTAAAAGGCGGCCGTATCGCGCACCGTTCGTGATACAATGCCTTGGTTCAGTATGCTGACCGGCATCAACTCTGATCCATCAACCTTTATAAGGCGTCCCCGCGTCGGCTTTAGGCCAACCAACCCGCAGCAGGATGCCGGTATTCGGACGGAACCGCCGCCGTCGTTTCCGTGAGCCAGTGGCACCACGCCGGAAGCCACCAGGGCCGCGGAGCCTCCCGATGAACCGCCCGTGGAATATTCAGGATTCCAGGGATTGTGCGCCGCGCCCAATGTTACTGGCTCTGTCGTTGTCGTCAGGCCAAATTCCGGGAGGGAGCTTTTCCCGAGACATATTAGTCCAAGGGACAGGAACTGCCTGACGAATCCACATGACTTTTTCTTTATTTTCATCGGTACTGCACGGGAGCCGTAGGAGGTGGGCGCGCCCGCGACGTTGTCGGTATCCTTGATAAATGAAGGGACTCCGGCAAAGGGGCCCGGCAGGGGTGCTTTCGCCTGATCCAGCGC
>PCSG01000037.1:1516-6186 GCA_002772195.1 Desulfobacterales bacterium CG23_combo_of_CG06-09_8_20_14_all_51_8
TCAAACATTTCAGTAATAATGGCGTTAAGAGTGGGATTTACTTTTCGCGCCCGGTCAATTACTGCACTTACCGCTTCCGATGGGCTGATTTTTCTCGCAGCGATTTGTTGTGCAATTTCAACACCGTCCATGGCACCAAGCACATCATTGCAATAGGCGCTTAATTGCGTTTTTTTTCTGTCCATATGCCTTTCCTCCATTGAGAATATTGCTTATTTACAGATAAATTATTTGTAATACAGCCTGTCTTCCAACTTCATAAACCCCCGAATGGCGTTGGAAACGCCGTAGGACAGCAAATCCGGCGGCCAGGGAAAGGTTTTCCTGCCCACAAAAAACATGTCCGTGCGGGAGGTTTGCAGGCCCGCGATCATATCGGCGATGGCCCGGCCGTTGGTGGTGGTCATAGACACGCCGTGTCCCACGCATCCCATTGAAAAAATACATTTTTTATCCTTACCCAGGTAGCCGATGACCGGCGCCATGTCCACGGTCACGGATACAGGTCCGCCCCATTTATTGGTAAAACGGATTCCTTTCAACTGGGGAAACACTTCTATCACATGGTGTTCAAGGTGGGCAAAAATTTTCTCATTCAGGTCTTTGTTAAAATCCGTCCCATACCCGAACGACACATCCCCGCCGCCCATGACGATGCGGTTGTCTTTGGTGAGTCGGTAATAGTGGATCAGATCCCGCGCGTCCTCGACTCCGGCTCGGCAGCCCCAGCCGATGCTTTTCAACTGGATCTTGGAGAGGGGTTCCGTCATGACGATGTGGGTGAAGGCGGGCCGCTGGATGGATTTGAGTTCCGGGAACAGCACCGAATAGGCATTGGTGGCAAAGACCAAATACTCGCACCCGATATCACCGGTTTCCGTCCGGACGGTAAACCCCCCTCCCCTGTTTCGGGAAAATCCGACCACAGGCGACTGTTCATAAACGGTCACGCCCTGGGATTCCGCAAATTCTTTCATGCCGCGCGCCAGCTTTGCCGGATTTAAAATGCCGCACCGGGGTTCGAACCAACCGATCTTGTAGAAATCCGACCCGAACTCGGCGGACAATCGCTCTTTGTCCCAGCGTTCCACCCCTCCCATGCCCCAGCGTTCCATAATTTTAAAATCATGCTCCACCCGCTTGATCTGTCCCGGACTGGTGCCCACCAGCAAATAGCCGCTGCGCTCGTAATCGCAGTCGATGTTATTGCCGGTGATAAAATCGTGCAGGTAATCCACTGCCTGCTCCATATACCCGTGGGCGGATTTGGCCTTTTCATCGGAAAACCGGAACTGAGTGATGCCCTTGGTCAGTCCGAACAGGGTTATGGAAAACCCGCCGTTTCTGCCGGACGCCCCGTAACCGCAAATTTCGGATTCAATCACCCGCACATCCATGCCCGGCTTCATCTGTTTGAGATGCCTGCCTGCGGACAATCCCGTGTAGCCTCCGCCGATAATCACCACATCGGCCGCCTGCGCGGGAAGAAGACCGGGATTGGGCCGAATGGTTTCCGGCAGGGATTCAAGCTACCAACTTTTTGACTGATAATCGGTTACGTGATAATGTGTCATGAAAGGGCCTCCTTGCAATTGAAAATTGTTGACCAAAGAATTGGATTGCTGTATTTAGTTAGTCAACTAACTAAATAAAATCTCAGGCCCGTCTTGTCAAGATTTATTTCCGGCCATAACAGAATTCCATCACCGTACGAAAGGACCGTTCCATGTCATCGAAAAGTGGAGAGGATAAAAAAATTTTGATTCTTGAGGCGTTAAACGTCTGCCTTCAGAACAAACCCTTTGACCAGACATCCATCAAGGAAATCGCTCAGCAAGCAGGCGTCAATCATGGTCTGCTGCATTATTATTTCAAATCCAAGGAAGACATCCTGATCCATTATATTGATTATATTATCAATCATTACAAGGACATGTTCGCAGATTGGCTGAACGGACCGGAAATGGCGGAGGCGGGCCAGAAACAGCGTATCAGCGCTTTTTTCCACTTCATGAACGACCGCATCACCCTCAACAGGCCGCTTTCAAAGGTGTTTATCGAAATCTGGGAAATCGCCGTCTATCACCCGGCGGTGAAATCCAAACTGCGTCAGGCCTACCGGGAATGGGTGGACATTCTGGCCGTAATGCTGAATCGGCTGTTTGTGGATCCGGATGTGTCCCGCCGCGTCAGTACCGCCATTGTAGCGTTCCTTGAAGGCATGGCGCTTTTCTCCATCATTCTGGAGCCGGATGAGGCTGAATTTCAGAAAATCCTGGCGGGGTTTCAGGAAAAAATTGTGGAGATGTTGTAAGCGGCTGTTTGCCGATAGTTCGAGGATTGGCGAGGTGTCAGCAGGGGTCTGTCAATAGGAATTCCAGTGTATATCCCTAAATTCGGGGACAGTGTATGTATCCTTTGAATAAAACCCATTCTTCAAGAACCGAAACCAAATTCCTTCGTTCACCTCAACGGATACCTAAACACCCTCCCCTCAAAATTCCGGACTTTCAGTGTGCGGGGTCCGGTTCCCAGCACATACTCCGGAAGAAGGGGGACCTTGCCGCCGCCGCCAGGCAGATCAATCATGTACTGGGGAACCCCCATGCCGGACAGCCGCCCCCTCAGATAGGCCATGATCGCAAGGCCGGTCTCAATGGACGTGCGAAAATGCCGGGTGCCTTCCACCGGGTCCGCGTGGTGAATATAATAAGGCCGGACCCGGATTTCCAGGAGCCGCCGCATCAGCGTCATCATCACCTCCGGATCATCATTAACCCCTGCGAGCAGGACCGTCTGAGACCCCAGGGGGATACCCGCGTCTGCGAGGACAGCGCAGGCAACGGCAGCCTCCGGGGTGATCTCATCGGGATGATTGAACTGGATATTCACATAGAGGGGATGGAACCGTTTGAGCAGGCCCGCCAGGGCCTTGTCGATGCGGGCGGGCAAAGCCCCGGGCATCCGGGTGTGGATGCGGATGATCTCCACATGGGAAATCTGCCGGATTTGTGACAGAAGACTTTCCAGCCGGCGATCCCCGAGCATCAAGGGGTCTCCGCCGGAAAGAATCACGTCCCGGACGGAGGGTGTCGCCCGGATATAGGCGATTCCCGCGTCAACGGCCTTTCGGGAAACGGTTTTCCCCCGGCCGGTCCTGCGCTTTCTCATGCAGTGGCGGCAATACAGGGCGCACTGATCGGACACCATGAACACCACCCGGTCCGGATACCGGTGAATCAGGTTCGGCACCGGGGACTGGGGCTCTTCGGCCAGGGGGTCGGGAGTTAAATCATTATCCTGATCCAGTTCCGCGATATCCGGGACGGCCTGCCGCCACAGCGGATCACCTGGTTCTTTGATGAGAGAAAAAAAATACGGGTTAATGCACAGGGGATATTTTTCAGCGACCCGGGCCATGGCCTGCGCATCGACAGCCAGAACCCGGGCGAGGGCGTCAGGAAAGGTGATGCTTTGACTGACCAGGTCCTTCCAATAGAGCCCCTGATGGGATGGGTCAATTTTTAACATGTTGTTTTGCCTCCCCACCGGGCAATCAACTCATGGTCCAGATCCAGATGATCCAGCACCCTTGCCACCACGGAATCCAGCAGATCAGCGATGGTCGCCGGGTGGGTGTAAAATCCCGGTGAGGGCGGCAGGATCACAGCCCCGGCTTCAGCGGCCCGGACCATGTTTTTGAGGTGAATCAGACTTAAAGGGCTTTCCCGGGGCAGTAGAATCAGAGTCCGCTTTTCCTTTAAGCACACATCCGCGGCCCGGTGGATGAGGTTGTCGGTTCTGCCGCAGGCAATGGCGGCCAGGGTGTTCATGGAACACGGGGCAACCACCATGCCGTCGTGCCGGAAGGACCCGCTGGCCAAGGGCGCAAAAAAGTCCGCAACATCGATTTCCAGAATCCGGGCTCCCTCATGACTTGCGATGCTTTTTTTTTCAAAATATTCCGTAATTTGTCCACCGGAAAAATCCGTTTCATGGGTCAGCACCGCCCGGCCCGAACTCGATATGAGCACAAACACGTCCGCGGGAAACGCCATCAGCGCGGAAATCAGACGCAATCCATAAATGCCGCCGGAAGCGCCCGTAATGGCCACAATAAATTTTTTCGGATTCATACCCACCGCCTGACCAGTTCGTCCATTAAAATCCCTGCGAACAAAACCACCGAGACCACAGAGTTGACATGGAAAAAAGCAATATCAATATGGCGCAGATCTTTTGGGTTCACGAGTTTGTGCTCCACCACAAACAAAATGCCGATAACCCCGACCGTTGCCAGATACACCCTTCCCATATCAAAAATAAAATAAATCGTCAGGAAAAAAGCAAAAGACATCCCATGCAGGGCCGACGACAGCACCAGTGCCCTTTCCACCCCTATGCGAGACGGCAGGGAAAACAGGTTTTGCTCCTGATCAAAAGTCGTGTCCTGACACGCATAGATGATGTCAAACCCCGCGATATAGGTCATGAGCGCCATGGACAGACAGAGAATCCCCCAGGAAAACGCGCCCGTAGCCGCGATCCACGCGCCCATGGGGGCCAGGGAAATGGCGAATCCCAAGTACAGATGGCACCACAGGGTGAAGCGTTTGGTATAGGAATACCCGAACAGCACCGCAATCACCGGGACCGACAGATAAAGGCAC
>PCSG01000346.1:0-4253 GCA_002772195.1 Desulfobacterales bacterium CG23_combo_of_CG06-09_8_20_14_all_51_8
TGCTCATGCTCAGCGTCAATTTCAGCCATTTTTTCTATCTCGTCCTGAGAAAAACCCAATTCGCGGCGGATTTTGTTCATTTCCAGCTGGCGTTGATCAGGGATCATCTGTTTGAGATCTCCCTGGACAGATTCAAGGCTGAAAAAGGCCATCGCCGACATGTCTTTATAATTCAGGAGGAATTCATCCGGTGTGTTCTCATAGGTTTGCTGAAGCGTGGTTTTGAAAACATCCAGTTTCTCATCAAGGGTGGTGTCGGTAGATTGTTCCAGGACGTTCATGGTATCCTTCATGGTTTTTTTTCTCGCCTCGGCTGCCAGAAGTTCTCCGGACCATATTTCATCGGCGTCTTCGCCAAACAGGGCGTTTCTCTTTTCCCATAGGGCAAGGGTTCTTTCATAGCCCGACATCTGGGATAACTCCGCTTCATTGTCCGCCAGCCACTCATTATATTCATCCAATTTATCCAGAGTCTTCATGATTTCATCCGCCAGGTCCGGGAAGGCCCGCTTGAGGATCTGATAAAATTTTTTCCTTCCGTCTTCATTCGGAAACAATGAAATGATATATTTTTTAACATCAAAAAGGGCGGCCTGGGTGCTTTTTTTGGAGATATTCTTGCCATAATCTCTCTGTAATTCCATGATGATCCGATCTTCAAGCGCCTTATCCCCTATTTCAAATGGGTTGCTTAATCCAGGATTTCCCGTTGACGACGATGCCGTGGCCGGCTCGTTGAATCCGGCAGCCGGGATAGAGGACTCGTCTGCAGGGGCATGAGTATTTTTCTGATCAACTATGCTATCCTGATTCGCATCAAATAATATCAAATAAGCCAAAAAGAGAATCATCGCCAATCCGACACCAACGACGGCCATGATGATTTTATTGCTCTTGCTGATATTCATTTGTCCTCCATGGTGATTGGTCGCATTCAGAAATAATGAAAAATTATTTCATAACAGATTATACACAGGCAAGCATTTAAAAAAAATCCCTCATCAAAAATTGCTTTCGCAAGTATTGATGAGGGATGGATGTGATTTTATACGGGAGTTATCCCGAATGAAATTCGCTCAAAAATTAATAGGGCAATAATTTCAGCTTTGCCCAGATCAGATTGGCCAGCTTTTGGGAACCTGAAGTAGCGGGATGAACGCCATCTATAATAATATCGGAGTTGACAATGCTTGACCGTGGATCAATAAAAGCCTTGGTCCCTGTTAAAGTTGAAGCATTGGCGACAGCCTGAGCGAGTTTTGTGTCCCCATAGTCAACGGCTGCGTTTAATGACGTGGTGCCGATAAGACCGGTTTTTATATGATAATACCCGAGAAAGAGGACGTTTTTAACGCCGGCTGTGCCCATCTTATTCAACAGGTTGACGGTCGTTACATATATATTATCAATCGACGCCTTGCACTTTGAGGAAAGACTGCTTTCCCACCAGTCCTTTTTGCAGTTGTTCGGATCAAAATACATGGTTGCCGGAATTAAGATGTCGTTTCCGCCGCCGTCCATGAAAACGGTATCAATGGTGCTGTAGTCGCTTTTGGCCTTGTCATATTGGTTACTAATACTAAAGGATGTGAGAATGCTGGTGCCGTTGAGGTAAGCGCCGGAGGTGCAATATCTGCGGAAGGTCTTGCCCGCATAGCTGTGGAGATAATCGCTGATTTTGCCTGACAAGGCGAAAATAGAATCCCCGATATTCACGATTTTGTTGTTGCCGGCGCTGGTGATATTGGCAACACTTAGCAGACTGCACGCACCAAGGCTGACGGCAAGAACCGCCACAAGCAGGATTTGAGAAATTTTTGATTTAAATATCTTCTGTTTCATTGGCTCCCCCTTCTCTTTACGATTAACGTGATTTATGGATGTAAACACTGTTTTGTTGATTATTATATATGCACGATGTTTAATAAAAAACAATCGGGGAAAACCTGATTTTTAGCTTCGAAAAACCTGAGGCCTTACATGATTTTTGCCGAGTTGAATAAAACCCGTCAAGCTTGCTGGAAAAATAGATAAAGTTTCCCCATGATAAAAGCTGATATTTTTTGGCCAGAGACGCGGCATTGCCCATCTTTTTTTCATATTTCAGCGGGCGGCCGGGAGTTTTCCGGGCCGAAAAAACAACCCTTGCGTTTTCTACATTGCCGCCATAATATCTTACCAGTAAGAATTTAAAAATAAGGAGATTTATTATGGCCAATTCGGCGACAACAAAAATGTCCTCCAAAGGGCAGGTTGTTATTCCCGGCCCTGGACATCTTCATCCTGTCCGTGCTGTTCACCGGTCTTGCAGATCACACCCGGCAGCTTACCACCTCGTCGGACGCCGTTCCCTATGAGTGCCGGGAGGCCCTTGTCGAGAAAAACTGGATCGAGGGAAACCGTCTTTCCAAGCTCCAGGACATGGTTTTGTCCGATTACCGGAATTATTCCTACCGGTACACCAGCCGGCTGGATGCTTCCCGGGTGGACCGGATGCACCCGGCATGCCGGGAGTTTTTTGAGAAAATTCGGGTCATTGCCGAAGACAGTGAAATTCTGACCCTGTTTAAAACCCGGGCCGATCTGGAAATGCGGAAAAACTAGACCACCGCCGGGTTCCGGGAGGGCAAGGATGTTTATGACACGTCCCTTCTGGAAAATATCGCGGACCAGGAACCCGGTCAAAAGACCCTGCCGTCGGTGGCAGAAGGCATGAAGGAAAAAGCCCGGACCATTGAGAATTTAAATGCCCGGACCACTGAGATTGACACCCGGCTGAACGCCCATGAGAAAATAAAAGACCTCTGGGCCTTTATGGAAGCCTGGGACGAAGGCCGCCGGGACCTGCTGGTGAAAGATCTCAAAAAACTGGAACAGTGGTATCCGTTTAAGGAACTGCTGTGGCAACTGCTGTTTCTCCTGCCCCTGTTTATCGTTTTCTATCTCTGGGGTGTCAGAAGCGTGCGCAAAGACGCAAAGCTCCAAACCCTGATTTCCGCCCATCTCATGGTGGTCACCGCCATTCCCATTTTTTTCAAAATCCTGGAACTGGTGCTCGAGCTGATTCCCCGGCATTTTTTCAAAAACTTTTTTGAGCTTCTGACGAAGCTGCACATTATCGCCGTATGGCACTATATTCTGATTTTTGCCGCCATCGGGGTGGCCTTTCTCGCCATTTACATCATTCAGAAAAAAATATTCAACCGCCGGCGGCTTCAGTTAAAACGCCTGGCAAAAGGCCTTTGTTATCATTGCGGGAAAAAACTTCCAGGGAGTGCCAATACCTGCCCGTTCTGCGGCGCGTCCCAGAAAGCGGAATGCGGGGCCTGCCATGAGCGGACCTTTATCGCCGGCGATTTTTGCAGCAGTTGCGGAAGCCCTCTGGCCCGTCCGTGAAATTCCCCTGGGGGCAGGGGTTGATTCTCGTCCGGGAAAGGGTTATGGAGGGGTCAGTAAGGTGTCAGTGTTCAGGTTTCAGGAAAATGAAGCCCTGCCTGACTCCCGGCACCCGGCACCGTCTGTCTACGGGGCATAGCTTTCCAGTGGTTGGAAAATAAAATTCTATGGCGATATATCCTCAAACATACGACGTCATCGTGGTCGGCGCGGGCCATGCCGGGTGCGAGGCGGCCCTGGCCTCGGCCCGCATGGGGTGCCGGACCCTCATGATGGCCATTGATCTCGACAAGCTCGCGGCCATGCCGTGCAGTCCGTCTATCGGCGGCATGGCCAAGGGCCAGCTGGTTAAGGAAATCGACGCCCTGGGCGGGGAAATGGCCAAAATCACCGACCAGACCGCCATTCATTTCCGCAAGCTCAACACAAAAAAAGGGCCGGCGGTCCAATCCTCCCGCACCCAGAACGACAAGAAACGATACCACATGGCCATGAAATCCGTGGTGGAAAAAACCCCGAACCTGGATTTGAAGCAGGCCCGGGTGGAGGCCCTGGTGGTGGAGGACGGAAGGGCCGTCGGCGTCGTGGACCATACGGGCTACGGATTTGCGGCAAAAGCGGTGATTCTGGCCACAGGCACGTTTTTAAGGGGCCGGGTCCATATCGGATCAACATCCTTTGAGGCGGGCCGGGCCGGGGAATTCGCGGCCTATGCCCTGGCGGACAATCTTAAAAATTTGGGATTTGACCTGGGACGGCTCAAGACCGGGACCCCGCCCCGGCTGCACCGGGCCAGCATTGATTTTTCCAGAATGACCCGCCAGGACAGCGATGATCATCCGGAGCCGTTTTCCCAT
>PCSG01000346.1:4268-4631 GCA_002772195.1 Desulfobacterales bacterium CG23_combo_of_CG06-09_8_20_14_all_51_8
CCCATGCCCCAGATGGCCAGCTTTATGGGCCGGGTAGGGGAGCGCACCATCCGCATCGTGCGGGAGAATATCCGGCTGTCGGCCCTTTACGGCGGATATATCACCGGCACATCGGCCCGGTATTGCCCGTCTTTTGAAGACAAGGTGATGAAGTTTCCCCACAGGGACAGCCATCAGGTGATTTTTGAACCCGAAGGCATCGACACCGACGAAATTTACGCCAGCGGCCTGGGCAACAGCCTGCCCATGGAAATCCAACTTCAGGTGGTGCGGTCCGTGGACGGGCTGGAACATGCTGAAATCATGCGGCCGGCCTATGCCATTGAATATGACTATGTCAATCCCCTGCAGCTCACCCCCCGG
>PCSG01000414.1:0-2137 GCA_002772195.1 Desulfobacterales bacterium CG23_combo_of_CG06-09_8_20_14_all_51_8
GATCCGATATAATAAGGAGATTGGATGAAATCATTTGAAAAAAAAGTCGCGGTAATTACGGGAGCGGCATCGGGCATCGGCCGGGCCCTGGCCGTGGGCTTGGCAAACAGAGGATGCGACCTGGCCATCGCGGATCTCGATATGGACGGACTTGGCGAGACGTCAGAAATGGTGAAGGCCGTAGGCGTCCGGGTGATCCCCCGGCGCCTGGATGTGGCGGATGCGGAAGCGATGAAGAAATTTGCCGCCGAGGTCGTGGAATATTTCGGAAAAGCGGACATCATCGTGAACAATGCCGGCATTGCCATCATCGCCCTCGTGGAGGAAATGAACCATGACGCCTTCAGCCGGGTGATGGCGGTCAATTTCTGGGGCGTTTATAACGGGGTCACGGCCTTCCTGCCTTATTTGCGCAAACAGGCCAATGGGCATATCGTCAACATTTCAAGCGTCTTCGGGCTCTGGGGCATCCCCACCCAGGCCGCCTATAATTGCAGCAAATTCGCGGTGCGGGGCCTGTCGGAATCCCTGGCCCAGGAGCTCGCCGGAACCGGCATCATTGTTTCCTGCGTATATCCGGGCGGCATCCGAACCAACATCGCCCGGCGGGCGAATTTCCATCAAGGCTTCGGTCCCATGAAAAACAAGGAAATGTTTACGAAACTCTTTGATAAACTGTCTATCACATCCCCTGAAAAAGCCGCTGCGGTCATCATCCGGGGAATTCGAGCCCGTCGCGCCCGAATCCTGATCGGCCCGGACGCATACTTGTTGGATTTCATCCAGCGGTTTTTTCCGGCTCTCTATCAGAAAATCATCCCGACGATACTTAAATGGAAAAAATTTTTTTGATCATCCAAGCAACGAATATCCAAAAAACGAAGGCATTCCGGCAATCGCCTGAATGGGGAAGCCCAATCATAGAAGGGGACGGACCTCTTCATTTTTGATATATCGGGTAAACAGGCACGTACATCCGGGACCGGATGAATTCAGGCAGGTCATCCGGCCGGGGAACGGCCGCAAGTCCCTGATCAAAAGCGGTTTCCGCCACCGCAAGGGCGATTTTCGCGGACACATCCCGTATCCGTTTCAGGGGCGGATAAATGCTGCCCCGCCGGAGATCGCTTTCGGTTACTTCGTCTGCCAGGATTTTCGCGGCCGCCAGGAACATCGCTTCCGTGACATGCCGGGCGCCGCAGCTGATCACCCCCAGCCCCATCCCCGGGAAAATATAGGCATTATTCCCCTGGCCGGGTTCGAATGTTTTTCCTTTCAGCGTCACCGGTTCAAAAGGGCTTCCGCTGGCGAAGACGGCCCGGCCTTCCGTCCAGGCATAGGCTTCTTTGGCCGTGCATTCGGCGCGCGAGGTCGGATTGGAAAGGGCAAACACGATGGGCCTTTTATTAAATTCCGCCATCATTGTCAGCACCGACGGGGTGAATGCCCCAGTCTGGCCGGAAACACCGATGATGGCCGTGGGCTTTAACTCGTCTACCGCATCCTGAAAATACGGATGATACGCATGGTCATGCGCATAGGGGAGTTTGTGCTGGGCGAGTTTGTCCCGGCTTTTTACCACCAGCCCTTTTGAATCGGCGAACCAGCAGCGCTCTCGGGCCGCTTTTTCAGACAATCCTTGCCGGGTCATGGCCGTGACGATCAGGTCGGCGATACCGGTCCCGGCTTCCCCCGCGCCCAGGAAAAGAATTTTCTGGGCGATCAGTTTTTCCCCCGTGATTCGCAAAGCGCTGAACAAACCGGCCAGGGCCACGCTGGCCGTGCCCTGCATATCGTCATTGAAGGTACAGATCCGGTTCCGGTATTTATTCAGGAGCCGAAACGCATTGATGTTGCCGAAATCCTCAAATTGAATCAATGCGCCCGGAAAATTTTCCTGCACCGCCCGGACAAACTCGTCGATCAGTTCATCATAGGCGTCTCCCCGGATTCTCGGATGCCGCATTCCGAAATACAGGGGGTCATGCAGCAGATCTGCATTATTGGTCCCTACATCAATGGTCACCGGCAGGCACTCGGCCGGGTGAATCCCCGCGCAGGCGGTGTACAGGGACAGCTTTCCGGTGGGAATTCCCATGCCGGCAACGCCCAGATCGCCCAGACCGAGAATGCGTTC
>PCSG01000414.1:2202-3928 GCA_002772195.1 Desulfobacterales bacterium CG23_combo_of_CG06-09_8_20_14_all_51_8
GGCCTTTATTTTTATCGGAGATAAAAACACCCCGGGGCCGCCGATAGATATGCACATATTCCTGGCAGGCCAGGCCGACGGTGGGCGTGTAGATGATGGGTATCATCTCTTCCAGATGATCTATGATCACCCGGTAAAACAAAGTCTGGTTTCGGTCCTGCAAGGCCACCAGAAAAATGTATTTTTCAAGGTCGGAGGTTTTTCGGTTGAAATTCCCCATCACCCGCATGACCTGCTCTTCAAGGGTCTGGACTCCCGGTGGCAGAAGGCCTTGGATTCCCAGAATGTTTCGTTCTTCCTCGGTGAATGCGGTTCCTTTATTTAATGCGGGATCATGGAGATAATGAACCCCGCTGGGATATGAAACGGGATGAAGGATGGATTGTTTGTCCGGCATGGTGGATTCCTTTTCATTTCAACTGCAAACTGAAGCAAAATGCGATGCGGATCAATCCAGCAGTTTTTTCAATTGCCTGAGGATGGTAGACATATGCAGCCAGGAGGCGAGGGTGAAAAGATGGAACATGCCGCTGGTTAAAAACGGCAGTCGTCTGAGAACAGGAAGGTGATTGGTTTCGGGGAGCTGCTCAAACCGGAACCCGCAGGTGTCGGATGTCAGGCATTCCGATTCGGTTCTCGGGTATTTCCGGCAATTCAGGGGCCGGACGGTGTAAATGGCACAAAAACTGCGGCCGTCTTCGCCGGTTTTAAGAAAAAAGCAGGGATTCGGCAGCTTGCAGCATGCGCCGCATCCGATACATTGACCGGTCCGGGTTTTTGCGACCGGAAGCACCGATGTCAGGGTTCTTTTTGCTTTGGCTTTCAACAGGATACCTTCTTGTTTATTTTTTAAACCGCCATGTATAATAGAATTTTCAAAAAAAACAAGAGAAATTTATTCCGCCTTGACTCCTAAATGATACCGATTAATTGAGTTGCAGAATAATGGGGATCAAAAACAGTGGCAATCAACCTTAAACTCAGCTAAAAGAATCCTGTCACCACTTAACCATAAATCCTTACCTTATTTTTTTGGAAACCCATGACATCTCCTTCAACCCTGCTGGCATCCCATGATCTGCGGCCTAAAAAACAGTATGGTCAGAATTTTCTCAAAGACCCGTCCACGGCCCGGATGATAATCGACCGCACCGGACTTTGCGCCGATGATGTGGTCCTGGAGATCGGGGCCGGACTGGGGGCGCTGACCATCCCGGCGGCCCGGGTGGCCCGGCGGGTGGTTGCGGTGGAAAAGGACCCGCAAATCGCGGAGGTGCTGCAAAAGGAACTGGCGGAGCAGGGGATTGATAATGTGGTTTTGATGAACGCGGATATCCTGACGGTTGATATTCGCCGTATCTTTGAGGAGGCGGGCCGGCGGCTGGTGGTGCTGGGAAACCTGCCGTATAATATTTCCTCGCAGGTCCTGCTGGCCCTGATCGACGCAAAAGACGCCATTGACCGGGCGTCCCTGATGTTTCAGAAGGAAGTGGCCCGGCGTCTGATCGCCGGGCCGGATTCCAAGGATTACGGCCGCCTGACCGTGATGCTCCAGTACAGCGCAACAGTGAAAAAACTGGCCGGCGTGGGGGCCCATCTGTTTCTGCCCCGGCCTAAGGTGGATTCGGAGGTGATCGAGGTGCGGTTTAAGGAGATCATCGACCATCCGGCGGCGGATGAGGCATTGCTCGCCGCGGTGGTGAAAGCCGCGTTTTCCACTCGCAGA
>PCSG01000414.1:3958-4562 GCA_002772195.1 Desulfobacterales bacterium CG23_combo_of_CG06-09_8_20_14_all_51_8
CAGCCCATGGTTGACGAGGAGACCATCAAAACGGTTCTGGAACGGACGGGCATCGATCCCGGACGCCGGGCCGAGTCCCTGACAGTGGCGGAATTCGTAGCCCTCAGCAATGGGTTTTTCGAGGTCCGGCGGCGATAGCAGGGCAGGGCTCCTTCCGGCATCCCGTGAGAATAAAAATGAAATCCGTCATTTTTTTACAACGCTCCTTGCCGGATGATGAGTTGAGATTAAAAAGACACTCTGATATGGTATCGTTTATTTATCGTTCCGATTTTCTGTTTTTATGCCGATCGGTTAAATCAGAACAAATCACGGGAAATCATGAACAATGACGCCGGACAATCGTCAGAAATATATTCTTGCCGTGGATATGGGAACCTCCGGTCCCAAATCCGCCCTGGTGTCCACCCGGGGTGAGGTGATGGAGTCCGCGTTTGCGGTCAACCAGCTTTACCTGCTGCCGGATGGAGGCGCGGAACAGGACCCGGAAGACTGGTGGTCGTCCATTCTGGAGACATTTAGAATCCTGCTGGACAAACGAACCGTGCCAATCGAAGACATTGTCGCCGTCTGCTGCTCCACCCAGTGGTCGGGAACGGTGGCC
>PCSG01000273.1:0-2977 GCA_002772195.1 Desulfobacterales bacterium CG23_combo_of_CG06-09_8_20_14_all_51_8
AATATTGGAAATTTCATAGATATGAGTTACGCAATCCGTCTGTAAATCAACTAAAAGCCTGCTTAAACCATTGAGGACCGATGATGAATTTTATGGTGACCAAGGAACCAATGATGGTGCCCAGAATTCCGGGGGCCAGCACACTTTGGCCGGCAAGGAAAAGGCCCTTAACGGCAGTCCGGTTAAGGAGGGCTGCGGAGAGAATTTGTTTGGAGGAGCGCTGGACACCGTATGCAGAGCCCTGCGGACTGCCAACCCAATCTCTGATTGACAGGGGGGTGTAAACATCCAGTATTTGATAATCTCCCAGGGCACCGAACAGGGATTGCGCCTCCTGAACCCTTTTTTCTGCTTCCCGAGTTTTGGCGGCCTTATAATCCAGGCCCCGGCATCCGGTTCGGGTGCCGGTCCATTTTTCCCATAGTTCATCCTGACCGCCAAGAAGAATGGTCAACAAATTTTTCCCCGTTTGTTCGCTTTTTCGCATCTGATAAAAAATCATGTCATCAATATTACCGTCAGGGCGGGTATGAATTTTAAAAAGATTGTGATCGAGTTCCGGATGTTCAGCGGCATCCACCGACACATGCACAGCGCTGATGCCGTGGGTATCTTCCAAGCGCGAGATTCGTTTACGGTAAGACGGTTTCACCGCTTTTTCCGGCAACATTCCAAGAATTATTTTAGGATGAACAGCCCCGATGATAATAGGAGCTTTAAGTTCCCGGCCGGAGTCAAGTCGCACGCCGGTTGCAACCCGGTCATTGACGAGCACCGCCGCTACCGCATCTCCGGTTATAATTCGGCCGCCAAGGGACACAAAGCGGACGGCGAGCACCTCGACCATTTGCGTTCCGCTGCATTCCAGCCGCCACGAAGACAGCAGATAAGAAGATAGAACCATATTGTGATAAAATGAAGGACAGACGGACAGGGGCACGCCGATCCAGGCCGCTGGCACTCCCAGCACGGCCCGAAGGCCCGGCGAACAATTCCAGTGGCTCAACAATTCTCCCATGGGCCTGGAATGGTCCAGGATCTCAAAATCATTCTGCCCTGAAAACAGAAATTCCAGGGAGTTGATTTTGCGGGCGGCACTGCGCAGGTTTTCCATGATCGCGCTTATCTGTTTCTGGTCACGAGGAAAGGTTTGATGAAGATTTTGCTCATATGCGTCCAAGCCTTCGGGCATATCAAAGGTACCCTTTGGGAGCAGATTCGAATCCATATAGTAGCGGTCGATAACACCGCCGGCGCCCATGCGCTTTATCGGAATCTGCCGCGCCACCCCCAGGAAATCAAACAGACGATCCAGCACCTGTCCTTTATCCAAAGAACCCAAATAATGAACCCCCACATTGCATGCAATGCCGTTGCGGTTGTAACTGCGCATCATACCGCCGGGCTGAGGATTTTTTTCGATGATCGTGACCTGAAAGCCAAGTTCGGCCAGGATGATACCGGCTGAAAGCCCCCCGATTCCAGAACCGATGACCAACACGTTTTTTTCGGGAAACGCAAATGAAACGTCGGTCATGAAAGCCTCATCAGGATTCGTGGAAATAGTTTTTCAAACAGTGTTCCGGTAATATTTTTGAACACCCTCTATCAGATCGGTGAGGGAAAAATCATCGTCATCATAGGTCGGCTTCAATAGGGTGATCAACTCGATGGATATGGTGGTATCAACACAGGTATTAAACAGTATTTTATCCGGCGGAAAAAGCTTGCCGGTATTGCGGATGTGCAGCACGGCAATGGACGCCCGGCACTTTCTGGCAATGCTGAACGCCCCTTTATTGAACGGACCGGTTTTGCCAGTCCGACTTCGCGTGCCCTCCGGAAAAATAAACAAATTTCCCCCCGCAGCCAGATAATCGGGCATGTCCGCAAGGCTCGCCAGCATTAAATCAAAAGAGTCCCCGCCGGTCTCGGATGGCAAATATCCGGAATTCTTTAACAGCCATCCGAACACCGGCAGTTTAAAAAAACTATTTTTTACAATGGTTTTCTGCTTGTCATAAAGGGATATCAACAGGATGGGATCTAAAAAAGACAGATGGTTGCAAACAATCACCGACGAGCGGATGGCCATTACATCGCCGGGAATATTCAGTTTTAAACCCGGTGTGATCTTGCGCAATACCCAAAAAAAGCTCTGATATATCCGACGATTTACTTTCTGAAATCCGTGTTCACGGTTGGCGGAGAAGAAATAAACCCATACGTGAAATGGCCAGAAAAAAACAAGGTACCCGCCGATATAATAAATCCAGGCAATGGCGGTGACGAGGGGATCGACGATGGGCTTTATAAGCTTAAACAAAAACATCATGGCCACTCGGCATTACGCGACAGGCTATTCAAATTTTTTAATCAACAGACAGGTATTCACGCCGCCAAAAGCAAAGTTCTGGACGGCGGCAATGCGAATGGGGTGTTCCATCATCTTCGTCGTATGGCGTATCATGGCGCAGCGCTCATCAATATTTTCCAGGTTCAGGGTGGGCGCGATAAACCCCTGCTCCATCATATACAGGGTCAAAATGATTTCAATCACACCGCACGCGCCCATGGTATGCCCCATATACCCTTTCAAACCGGTGATATAGGGAGAGTCTTCTCCATAGATTGCATGAATGGCCTTGGCCTCGATCACATCCCCCATTTTGGTGGCGGTGGCATGGGCGGATACAAAATCAACCTCTTTGGGACTGATCCCGGCATCTTGCAAAGCAATGCGCAGCGTCTGCGTAATGCCGTTTACATTGGGCAGAATCAAGTCACCGCCATTATTATTGCAGCCAAAGCCGATAACTTCAGCCAGGATAGTGGCCCCTCGTTTTTTTGCACTTTCATATTCTTCCAGAAGCACGGCTCCGGCGCCCTCCCCCACTACCAAGCCGTCTCGATCCTCATCAAATGGACGCGGCGTGCGGTGGGGTGTATCGTTAAACCCGGTCGAACAGGCCAGAAG
>PCSG01000273.1:2992-3283 GCA_002772195.1 Desulfobacterales bacterium CG23_combo_of_CG06-09_8_20_14_all_51_8
CACTGCCGTGGTATCGTATTCGTCGGCACCGCCGCACAGCATGGCATCCTGAATGCCGAATTTGATTGTTTCATACCCGAACCCGATGGACTGGCTGCTGGTTGTACAGGCGGTGGCAGAGGAAATAACCCGGCCGGTGATGCCGAACATTTTGGTGATATTCACGGCTGTGGTATGAACCATGGACTTCAAATAATCCGCTGCCCCGATGGAAGCATACCTGTCCTTGGCACCGCTGAAAAATTTCATATAGATTTCACGTTGAACCGTGGGGCTGCCATGGGTGGACCC
>PCSG01000273.1:3338-4436 GCA_002772195.1 Desulfobacterales bacterium CG23_combo_of_CG06-09_8_20_14_all_51_8
TCGAAAACTTCCTTGGCCACCTGGCAGGCATAAAATGCCACCGGCCCCATGGTTTTACGATACAGCCGCTTGAAATCAAATTTAATTTCATAATCCACGGTACCAAATACGCCGGAGTGGATGTAATGCGTCAACAGATTATCCGGTCGAATCTTTTTAACGCCGGAAACCCCATTTATCAGGCTGTAAATAATTTCTTTTTTGGAATGGCCGATGGGTGTGATGGCGGACCCAGCGGTGATCACGACTCTTCTATTCATGATTCAAGCTCCGCCTTTATTTTTGCCAGAGCCTCTATATAATCACAAATATCATTGATCGTCCGAATTCCCATGGCGGCTTTTTTTTCATCCTGTGTCAGCTCCGCATCAAGGAAATATTCGATTTCAATTAACAGTTCAATGGCATCGATACTGTCAAATTCGTGGACTTCACGCAAATCATCATCCAAACCCGGATTTATAATTTCAAATTCTTCCTTAAATATGGTAAGAATTTTATTTACGATCTCTTCTCGCGTCATTCAATATGCCTTTTTTTACAGTGCAATTATTAATTTTTTGAATTGCAATAACAAAAGCGACTGTTAAATTCAATTCCTATTTTTAATTTATCAGCTATTTTCAATAACAACAAATAACGGCTGGCATCAATGACTTTTATCCGAAAAAAATATTGATTTTGAGCATTATATTGAATAAGGCTAAAGATAAAGACGAGTTTGACACCGCAACCACATAAACTGATAAAGGAGAAAAAAATGAAACGATTGCTGTTACTGGTTTTAACTTTAAGTTTAGTGTGTATTTTGGGGATTTCAAGCGCATCTGCCCTCGGCCTGGGCGTTTATTACAATCAGGGCTGGGGGGACGGTGAGATTGAAGATGATGATTGGGACTCTGATTATGATTGGGATTATGATGATGATGATGGTTTTAATTTCAAATTTGATACTGAAAGCGACTATAAAACCAGGATGATCGGGGTCATGCTGGATACCAACGTAGCAAGAGATTCTCTATTTAGTGCCTGACAGAAAACCCCGGATTTTTTCTCGGCCGGGCAAAAAATTTTAGAAATTTTTTCCTGCTCTTTGAA
>PCSG01000248.1 GCA_002772195.1 Desulfobacterales bacterium CG23_combo_of_CG06-09_8_20_14_all_51_8
CCGCTGTATCCCCATGAACAAGAACTGGAGAATATCACTCAAAATGCTTGCCGGTTGATCCATGTAACCGCCTGTTTTTATATGCGACAATAATACTTATTGAACGGCCGGAATTCCAATAAAACTTGTCCGCTGTCAATGATAATAAAAAATCAAACCCGTGTCATTGGCAGCGGACAATCACAAAAAAAGAAGATAAAAAAAATTAAACGGATTATTCCGTCAAAACAACAAATTTCCCATCTTTAACCGTCAGCAGCTCAAAAGCGGTCTTATCTAAACCGCAATGATCCGTGGGAGAAAATTTAAACATTCCGGCGGTGCCGGTAAATTCCGTTTTTTCAATCTCATCACGAAGTTTGGCACGATCATCGCCGGCTTTCTTTAAAGCGCCGGCGACTATCCACATTGCATCATAGGCATGGCCACCGAATGTGCTGACTTTGTCATTGTATGTTTTTTCATATTGGGTTCTGTAATCCACCAGCACTTTTTTCTGCGAATGATCAGCAGGCACTGCATCCACCACGAGCAACCGACCGGCCGGGAAGATGATTCCTTCCGCCGCCGCCCCTGCAGCTGCAACATATTTCAAATTGCCGAATCCGTGGCTCTGATACAGTGGAATGGTCATTTTCAGTTGTTTCATATTCTGAGGAACAATCGACTGGGCAGGCTCAATAGACCAGTTCACCACTGCCTGGGCGCCCGCATTTTTAATTTTGACCAACTGCGCGGTCATGTCCGTAGTCGTCGGGTCATACGTTTCATCCGCAACAATTTTAATGCCGTAGTCTGCGGCGATCATCGTTAATTGATCCCTGCCCGCTTTGCCAAAACCGCTGGTGGTGGTGATAATCCCGATGTCTTTAATGCCTTTGGATGTCATATGGTCGAATATCCGCCGCACGCAGTCGCTGTCCTTCTGGGGAACTTTGAAAACCCATTTCCGCTCTGCAACCGGTTCCACGATAACGGCTGCGCCTGCGCAGGAAACCAGAGGAATCCGGGCTTCCTGGATAACCGGAATAATCGCCATACTGGTCCCGGTGACGGATGGCCCGATAATCGCGCAGACGTTGTCTTTCTAGATCAATTTTTTTACCGCATTGACCGCACGGGTATTATCGCCCTGATCGTCTTCAATATGAAGCACCAGCTTATGGCCATTGATGCCGCCGGCGTCATTAATCTCTTTAACGATCATTTGAGCCGTATTCCGCTCGGGTTCCCCCAGCCATGACGCTTTCCCGGTGATGGAAAACACGCACCCCACATGATACGCATCCGTTGCCGCATAAATTGTTGATGCAGCAAAGCACACCATCACACACATACATACCGCAAAGATCATTCGTTTCACAGGCCCATCCTCCATTGTTAAATTATAAATTCATCCCAATGCGCATTAGAGAGTCATCAATGCGCCTTCATCAAGCACGGTAATGTCGCTTTCATTCAGCGTTTCAATGGCTTTGTCGATGTCGTCAAAACGTAAAATATTCACCGCCTGGTTCTGATTTCTGGTGATAAACGCATACATGTATTCCACATTCAGTCCGGCGTGTTCCAGGAGCGACAGAAGATTGCCCAAAGCGCCGGGGGTGTCCGGAATCGCCACCGCCATAACGGAAGAAACCATGACGGTAAACCCCTGGTCCTTTAAGGTATTGATCGCCTTTTCCGTCTGATTGACAATCAGGCGCAGAATGCCGAAATCCGATGTGTCCGCCAGGGACATGGCCCGGATATTGACGCCGGCGTTGCCCAGGGCGGTGGTGATTTTCGCCAGCCGTCCGGACCGGTTTTCAATAAAAACGGAAATCTGTTGCGTTTTCATGGCATTCTCCTATTCATTGCCGGCCCGTCGGGAATTCAAGTGGATCAGATTGGATAGGGAATCATGTTCAACCCGGCGGCTTCATCCAGGCCGCACATGATGTTCATGTTCTGAACCGCCTGGCCGGCCGCGCCCTTGACCAGATTATCAATGGCCGACATCAGTATGATCCGGCGCTTCTGCCGTTCAAGAACAAAGCCGATATCACAGAAATTGGTGCCCCGCACATGGGCCGTGCTCGGGGGCGTGCCGTAATCGAGGAGCCGGATAAACGGACTATCCCGGTAAAACTCCGACAGATAATCTCCGATTTCCTCGGGAGACGCATCTTTATCCAAATTTGCATAAATCGTAGATTCCATTCCCCGGGACATGGGCAAGAGGTGGGGAATAAAGGTGATGTCCACCGGCCGGCCCCAGGCTTTTTCAAGGATTTCATCCATCTCCGGCTTATGCCGGTGCCCGGTCACCTTATATGCCTTGAAGGATTCCGTCACCTCACAAAAATGGGCGGTCAGGGCAAGGGAGCGCCCGGCCCCGCTGACACCGGATTTGGCATCGGCGATGACTGTGGATAGATCGATCATGCCCTTTTTGACCAGTGGATACAGGGGCAGAAGGATGCTCGTGGGATAACATCCGGGATTGCCGATGAGATCGGCGGTTTTGATCTGTTCCCGGAACACCTCGACCAGGCCGTAGACGGCGCGGGCCAGCAAATTTTTAGCCGTATGGGGCTGGTAGGCGGCTTCGTATCTGGCCGCATTTGAAAACCGGAAATCCGCAGACAGATCAATGACCTTTTTTCCTTTTTCAAGAAGATCCGGGACAAAGGCCATGGGCAGTTTGTGCGGCAGAGCCAGGAACACGACATCCGTGGCATTGCTGACGCGTTGGGCATCATAGGCGTCGCAGACGAGATCCACAACGCCTCGCATGGCCGGGAAAATGGATGCGAACGACGCACCGGCATACTGCCGGGATGTTATCATGGTGATCCGGGCCTCTGGATGGCCCGCAAGAATCCGCACCAGTTCGGCCCCGGCATATCCCGTTGCGCCTATCACACCGACTCTGATCATTTTACTGTCCTGTAAATTTCCTGCCTCACAACCGGCCTGCTGATGATGGCTGAATGAAAAAACTCTGAAATCAACCATCCGGAACTGTATTACTTGAAATATTTTCTGAAATTTATTCTCAGTCAGATATCAGACGTTCAATAAATTTTCAAGCAGATTCATTAACAGGAATCCTGAATGATTTTATATCAAAACATAAAAAAACGCTCTGCGTCCCTGCGGGAGAAAAAAATCTATCTCGCGCAGAGAAAAATCAGTTAAGTCTTTATTTTCATCCTTCGTTGCGCCTATCCGGGCATGAGGGTTATTTAATGAGAAGATCAAACAGCGATTTTTTATTACCAACTTATCCGGTTCCTAAGTTTGGAATTATACTTCATTCGGCGTTGCCGGCATTCCGCTGCCTGCCTCATCCGATACCATCAAACGGTAAACCCGAGTCCCAGCATTTCAAGTTTTTCGTCAGACGGCCGGGTGGTCTCCGGATCCCATCGTCGCTCTGTATAATACTCATCCATCATTGTCGTGAATTCTTCCCTGTCTAAAAGAGCGCCTTTCTCGCCGCCCGTAGTAAACGGTTCCGCAAAAAATCGATCCGGCAGCCGGTCATCTTCACGGCGAAACCCTTCCCGGAAATTGAACATTTTCTCCAAAGTGAAAACCCGTTCCCCAGCCTCAAGAAATCGGTCCGAGTCCCAGTCAAGGCCGGTTATCGCTGTTAATAATTCAGCCATGAGGCTCTTGCTGACGCCCGGCATGATCCGCGCATTGAAATCCGAGGCGAAGAAGCAGAAGCCCAATGAATCCAAAGCCGCCATCAGATTCTGATTTTCGATATTGTCCCCGCTCAAATGACAGGCGCCGCGATTTGCGACAGCGTAACAGAGGGCCCTGGGGGGATTGGCATAGATATTGTACGCCGCCAGTTCCATCCCCTTCACATGGATGGCAAAGGCTTTGCTTCCCTGTCCGATTTTTTTGGAAACCGCCTTCACCCCTTGAGCGGCCAGATCTCCGACCCCTTCGCGATAGGCGATTTTGTGAATCATTTTGATAACGGCATCCGCATTGCCCCAGGTCAGATCAAGACCGTCCAGGTTAGATTTTGTAATCAGGTCCTTTTCATAAGCTTCCATGAGAAAGCCGATGACATTTCCGGCGGAGATGATATCCATACCCAGATCATCTCCGTCATAGATGGCCTTCATCATCCCGTTGAAATCGGAAATCATCAGGTTGGCACCGAATATGGTGCCGGTTTCATATTCCGGCCCGTCATGCACGATGGTTTTATAGGGTCCTTCCTTGATGACGCCGCTTTTCTTGCAAGCCAAAGGGCAGCAATAGCACGCGAAATCCCTTACCCAGGCTTTTTCCCGGGCAACCTTGGCATTGATTTTTTCAATTTCCGCAAAGGTCCCTTCACGATAATTTTTAACCGCCATTAACCCGTCGTCACTGAGTTTTTGAAGGCTTGCGGCAGTGCCATAATCTCGGAGCAAACCGGTCTTCAAGCCGCCCAAGAGCCCCTTGGATGTTTCCCTAACTAGTGCCTGACCGGAAAGAATTAATGGCAATAATGCCGACTTGTTATTGATTTTTTGGCGCATGA
>PCSG01000455.1 GCA_002772195.1 Desulfobacterales bacterium CG23_combo_of_CG06-09_8_20_14_all_51_8
GCGCCAATCTTTTCTGGGCCGAAGTCGGGGCAAATCCCCGGGATATCAAGGAAAAAACCGAAGAGGGCCGGGGGGAATCCGTGGCCTCCTGCGGGACGATTTTCAGAGAAAGCGCCTGGGATGTCTGGTCGGGTGCATCACGGTATTATGACCGTAAAACCGGATAAAAATGCCGGTCCGTCCCCTTTTTCTGCAATCCCCTCTCCATCCTTTAATCTTCGATGGCAAACTTTCCATTGAATCTCGCTATTATTTTTTTGTATAATGGGTATGCTAGTAGCATTCTGGAATTCCATTTATTATTTTTATATATGATTGCGCGGATATTGGTTATAAGATCACTTCTGGAGTAATACAATGAGCAGATTCAGCCCGGAAACAGAGGGTGAAGTCATTTCCCAGACCCGGGATGAGGTGGCGGAACCGCCCCTGTACAAAGTGCTGCTGCACAATGATGACTATACCACCATGGATTTTGTGGTGGAAGTCCTGACCCATGTGTTTCATAAGGCTTATGAGGATGCCATCCGGATCATGCTCAATGTCCATCAGAACGGGGTCGGCGTATGTGGTGTGTATACTTATGAAATCGCGGAGACCAAAGTGGAAACTATCCATGAACTGGCCCGGGAACGGGGATTCCCGTTGAAAAGTTCTTTAGAAAAGGCATAATCACCATGATCAGCAAGGAATTAAGCGCCATACTCAGCACGGCGGTAAAGGAAGCCCGCAAAAGGCGGCATGAATACGTCTGTGTCGAACACATTCTTTACGCCATCTGCCAGGACGCCGGTGGTATCGAGCTGATTGAGTCCTGCGGCGGGGATGTGGAAAATATTCAGAACGCCCTGGAAAATTTCTTTACCCACAAACTGGACCGGGTGCCGGACGCTCAGGAATATGTGCTGCAGCAGACCATGCGGTTCCAGCGGGTGATTCAGCGGGCCGTCAATCATGCGCGGTCCGCGGAAAAGGAAATGGTCCACATCGGCGATCTCTTGGCCTCTATGCTCGAGGAGAAAAAATCCCATGCTGCTTATTTCATGGCGGCCGAGGGTATTTCCCGCCTGGATGTCTTAAATGTTATTTCCCACGGGGATTGGGAAGCGCCGTTTAAGGGAGATGCGGATGCGGACCTGCTGGCTCAGCAGAAAGCCAAAAAAGGTAAAATCGATCCGCTGGAGGCCTTTACCATTGATCTCGTGGAGCGGGCCATTCAGGGTAAGCTCGACCCTCTGATCGGTCGGGAATCGGAAATGCAGCGCACCATCCAGGTGCTGTGCCGAAGGCGAAAAAACAATCCGGTTTTTGTGGGGGACGCCGGGGTGGGCAAGACCGCTATGGCCGAGGGACTGGCCCAGAAAATCGCGAAAAATGAAGTGCCGGACCTGCTAGCCGATGCCCGGATTTATTCCCTGGATCTGGGGGCCTTGCTTGCCGGGACCAAGTACCGCGGGGATTTTGAACAGCGGCTGAAGGCCATTATTATATCACTCCAGAAAAAAAAGAATGCTATTCTATTTATTGATGAAATCCATACCATTATCGGGGCCGGCGCTACCAGCAGCGGTTCCATGGATGCGTCCAATATCCTCAAGCCGTCGCTCTTGACCGGGGAATTGCGCTGCATCGGGTCCACCACCTATGAGGAGTTTAAGAATTTTTTCAACAAAGACAGGGCGTTTTCACGCCGTTTTGAAAAAATTGAAATCGCTGAACCGTCGGTGGAGGATACGGTGAAGATCCTCAAGGGTCTGAAGGTCTACTATGAGGAGTACCACCACATTACCTATACGGATAAGGCCCTTCGGGCTGCGGCGGAGCTGTCGGCCAAGCATATCAACGAACGGTTTCTGCCGGACAAGGCCATTGACGTGATTGATGAAGCCGGGGTTCTGCTGCGCCTGGCTTCATCGAAAAACCGGAGGCGGGTCCAGCCGTCCGACGTGGAAAAAGTGGTTTCCAAAATTGCGAAAATTCCGACCCAGAGCGTTTCCACATCCGACCGGTCCAATCTGGAATTTTTGGGGGACCGCCTCAAGGAGAAAATTTTCGGTCAGGATGCGGCCATAGAAGCCCTGGTCACGGCTATTAAGCGGTCCAGGGCGGGCCTGGCGGCTCCGGAGCGTCCCATCGGCTCGTTTCTGTTCACCGGCCCCACGGGAGTGGGCAAAACCGAAGTGGCCAAACAGCTGGCCCGGCTCCTGGGGGTACAGTTTCTGCGGTTTGACATGAGTGAATACATGGAAAAGCATGCGGTGGCCCGACTCATCGGGGCTCCGCCCGGTTATATCGGTTTTGATCAGGGAGGGCTCCTCACCGATCAGATCCGGAAATTTCCTTACTGCGTCCTGCTGATGGATGAAATCGAAAAAGCCCACATGGATATTTACAGCATTCTGCTGCAGGTGATGGATCATGCGGCCCTGACCGACAACAACGGCAAGACCGCGGATTTCAGAAACGTCATCCTGATCATGACATCCAATGCCGGAGCCCGGGAAATGGTCAGCGCCAGCATTGGTTTTGGCGGGGATGCCGCAAAAGATCCGGCCGACAAGGGGAAAAAAGCCATCAAGGAATTTTTCAGCCCGGAATTCCGGAACCGGCTTGATGACATCATCACCTTTAAATCTCTGAATTTAAAGATCATGGAACAGGTGGTGGACAAGTTTATAGATGAACTGATTCCCCAGCTTGCGGCCAAAAAAGTGACCTTGAAGCTATCCAGCCCGGCCCGCCTGTGGCTGGCGGAAAAAGGGTTTGATCCCCATTTCGGGGCCCGGCCTCTGGACCGGCTGATTCAGAAAGAAATCAAGGATGCGCTGACGGACCAGATCCTTTTCGGCCGTCTGGCCGGTGGCGGAGCGGTTTATGTGAAAGTGAAAAACAACCAACTCATGTTTACGTACGCCTGATTTTTCGCATGCCCATATTCTGTCTTTCCGAGAAAATTTCCTTTCCGCCGCCCCGTTTCGCCGAACCCGAAGGCCTGCTGGCGGTGGGCGGGGATTTGAGTGAACGGCGGCTGCTGCTGGCTTATGAAATGGGGATATTCCCCTGGTTTACGGATGGAGAGACGATTCTCTGGTGGTCGCCGGACCCCCGCCTGCTGCTGTATCCCGAAAATATTCACATTTCCTCCCGGCTCCGGCGGATCATCCGGCAAAAAAATTTTAAGGTCACCTGTGATACCGCATTTGAAAAGGTGATCACCGCCTGCGCATATGATCGATTGAAGAATTTTCAGGAAACCTGGATCGGGGATTGCATGATCGAGGCCTATTGCCGGCTCTTTGAATCCGGATATGCCCATTCCGTGGAAGTCTGGCACGAGGGCGAACTGGCCGGCGGCCTTTACGGGATCTCTTTAGGGAGCGGTTTTTTCGGGGAGTCCATGTTTACGAGGATTTCCAATGGGTCCAAAATCGCTCTGATTTATTTAAGCTGTTTTCTGCTCGCACTGTCATTTGATTTTATCGACTGCCAGGTCAAAACCGATCATTTAAAGCGCATGGGGGCTGTGGAAGTGTCGCGTTCCCGGTTTTTAAAGGAGTTGCGCCAGGCCATGGGGGGGCGGACCCTGCGGGGAAGCTGGAAAACCGCCTTTGATACGTTTATGAAAGGATAAGGGGTAAGGGAGATATCACATGACTCAGAAACCCGACAGAAAATTTTATTTAAAACAGTTCAAAGCCATCAGTAACGCCATTTCCACCTATGAGGATTTTAATTTGCTGGTCAATCATCTGGTGGAAGGGGTGTGCCGGACGTTTAAGGTCAGAGGGGCCAGCATTATGATTCTGGACCAGATCGAGAAGCAGCTTTTTCGCGTCAGCAGCTATGGCATCAGCGATGAGTATCTGAACAAAGGGCCGCTGTTTATTGATGATAAATACTGTTCGATGGGCACCGGAAAAGTGGAGCTCTTTGAAGATATCCAGAACGATCCCCGGATCCATTATCCCGAGGCCGCCAAAAAGGAGGGACTGGTGTCCATGTTGGGTATTCCCATCAAGTTCCGCTCATGGGTGATCGGGGTCATTCGGATTTATCACGATGATGTTCTCAACCTGCATGAATCCGATGTGGATTCCCTGTGCGTGCTGGGCAATCAGCTGGGCCTGGTCATTGAAGCCAACGGCCTTAAAAATTTTGTAGACCATGTCAACATGGCTTTTGAACAGCTTCCCCCCCGACTGGTCAGGGGAAATTACAAATAACGCCAGAAGAGACGACCGGCTGGATTTATGGTAAAAGACCCCTGCCGGAAACGAAGGGAGATGGCTGTGGAAAATTCCTTGCTTATTCCGTTAAATGATTCCGAAGCGTCCCGGGCCGTGGTGGATTTTTTTGTTAAAATGTCTTTTTGTCCGGAAGACTCCCATGTCACATTCATTCATGTTTTCCGCAGACCCACGTCGGGAGAGGAACTTATGGGAAAAAAATATATGGATGAACAGCCGGCCAAGTTTCTTGCC
>PCSG01000298.1 GCA_002772195.1 Desulfobacterales bacterium CG23_combo_of_CG06-09_8_20_14_all_51_8
ATGTCCGCTGGTTTCTGGATGGCCTGACGTTCGCCGCCCAGCCGGGCCGTTGTCCCCACGACATAATTCATGGTGGATACGGCGGGTGTCAGGTTTTCATGGCGCTCAATCCCGTCCACGATGTCGGCTGCTTTATGGGTGGCCAGTCGCCGGATTTTTTCAAGATCAAAATTTTCCGGGTCCACCACCACCAGTCGGCGCAGTCCCATGTTCCGCATGGCCCGGGCCGCAGACCCGATATTCTCCGGAAAACGGGGCCGGTGGAGAACGATATGAATGTGATCGCTGCTGATGGGATGTTCCATAAGGGTTAGTTTAGAAACCGCTCTTCCAGAAAATCAATAAACGCCCGGCCCAGAGGGGAAGGGGTGCGGTCCTTGTGGGTGGTCAGATAGAAATTGCGTTTCAAATCCACGCGGTCAACGGCCAGGGCTTTGAGGGTCCCGGCCGCCAGTTCTTCAGCCACCGCCCGTGTGGACAGGATGGAAATGCCGACATTGTTCTTGATTCCCTGGATTACGGCGGCCGTGCTGCCCAGCTGGGCAATGATATTTAAGGAAAAGACATCTTTATCGACTTTTGAAAAACTGTTGGCGATGGACTGCAACGTTCCGGATCCCTGTTCCCGGATGATAAAGGGTTCAGAAAACAGGGCGTTTGAAGAAACATGGGTTTTGCCGGCCCATTTATGGCCGGCCGGGACAATCAGGCGCATTTCATCTTCAAGGAGTTTTTTCTGGCGGATCTGCCCGCGGTCGGTTTCCGCTCCCACAATGGCCAGTTCCATCCGGTAATCGCAAATATCCTGGATGATCTGTTCGGTATCGCCGATGGTGACGGAAATATTCACGTTTTCGAATTTTTTAAGGAAAAACCCGATTTCCCGGGGAAGGATATAATTGCCCGGGATGGTGCTCCCGCCGATGACCAGCCGGCCGCTGATATTGCCTAGAAATTCAGCCATGGCGGTCTGACTTTCCTCAAAAAGCGCGATGAGTTTTTCAGCGTAATCATAAAGAAGTTCTCCGGCCCGGGTGGGCAGGGCCTGTTTGCCCAGCCGGTCCACCAGCCGGCATCTGTAAAAATTTTCCAGCTCTTTGATATGGGTGCTGATGGTGGGTTGGGTCAAATTGACGACCTTTGACGCGTTTGAAAATCCCTTCAGGTCGACGACTTTCTGGAAAATCTGTAAATGCCATAAATCCATGATGTCTGCCGTTTTTTTTGGATGTGGAAAAACAAAGCGGTATGAATGATCATCCGCCGGGGCTGATGTATTGATTTTTTCAATCATTCTGCATTATTTTATTGAAAAAGACAATTTGTATTATTCAAAGTTGCAATATATAATAAAGTCCGTCAAGGAATATATACAAAACTTACAACCCGATTCAGCTTATTTTTCAGGAGACATCATGAAAGAAATTGACGCCCGCAACCTTTCCTGCCCGGCCCCGGTCCTGGCCGCCAAACAGGCGATAGAGAGTGAACATCCGGCAGTCATGGCAATTCTTGTGGATAATGAAGCGGCGAAACAGAATGTGTCCCGTTATCTGACGTCCCAATCCTACCGCGTCGAGGTGGAAAATCAGGGGAATGCGTTTAAGGTTACGGGGACAAAAGACGCCGGCGCGATTCCGGCTGACCATGCGGTCCCGGCTTCCGCCGAAACCCATGGCTCCTCGAAAATAATGGTCATGATCGCCACGGACCGTTTGGGTTACGGGGATGATGCGCTGGGCCTGAAGCTCATGGTCAGTTTTATCAAAACAATCAAAGAAATGGGCCCGGACCTGTGGCGGCTGGTGCTGGTGAATAACGGCGCCAAACTGACCATTGCCGGATCGCCGGTGCTGGATGATCTGAAGGCCCTTGCTGCGAATCATGTTCATATTCTGGTCTGCGGCACCTGCCTCACGCATTTTAACCTGCTGGATCAAAAACAGGTGGGCGACACCACCAACATGCTGGATATTGTGACGGCCATGCAGTTGGCGGATAAGGTGATCAATATCTGATCCCTAAAAAATGGTCAGTTATCCCCTGGCGGGTTGTCGAAATGCAGCCGTTCGGTCTTCAGTTCCTTGACCAGGGCTTCCACGCTCCAACTTTCCGATGTAGGGGTTAACGTGGCCCACAGGATCGGGGGTAGTTTTCGCCGCTTGCAGGCCGCCATGGTTTTATGGAGTTCTTTTTCCGTCAGGCCCGACATGATAATGGCCGGCGTCAGATCGCAGGCTTCGGCCATGCCGCTTTTGTGAGGTCTCGCCACCATTTCTTTCATGAGGGTCTTCCGGTCCCCGCCGCCGGTGAAAATCACGGGCAGGTCTTTAAATTTAAGCTCAAGAAATGCATTATAAATAATTTTGCGTTCACCGGCTGAAAAACCGCATACCACAATGCTTCTGGGACCGTACATCCGATGATCGGATTCGCCTACGGTTTTGAATGAATGCGTCATTTTGTCCTTCTCCTGATGGTCTCCAAGATGTAAGATCACGCGCCACGTCGGAGATGGCGCGGGCATGGCATCGGATTTTTATTTCCCATATCATTTTTTCATTTCTTTTCAAACCAATCTGAAAAATAATGATACTTATCTTTTCAAAACGGATCGCCATTTTTTGACAATCGAAACCTTTTCAAAAGATAAAAGAGGTCCCTATGAGCGACGAACGACTGGCGCAGCAGGTGAAATTCATCATTGAAATTGACAAATTTGAATAATTTCAAGTATTGAATAAACCCGGTTCATCTGACATGATGGTTTCGGGTTGATCGGTTTTCGGTTTTGCGCTTCGGAGAAAAACGCGATCATAGAGGCAGCGAGGTAGAAATTTTGGAAATCGATTCTTCATTTGCCGGCACCCGCCTGAAATCCTGCACGCGGGAGGTCTCCTGGCGCAACACCATGAATTACGCGGCCGCCTTAAATGATGATAATGGTTTCTATCTGGATGATGAAGGTCAGAATCAACTGGTCGCCCACCCCATGTATTGCGCCGCCGTCACCTGGCCTGTTGTGGAGAAAATCTGGGAATTTATCGAAGCAGATGATTTTCCCATGGAAATTCTGGCGACCCAGGTCCATTATTCCGAACATATCGAATTTTTCCGGCTGGTCTCACCGGGGGACCGCCTTGAAGTGAGGGGAAAAATCGCCGCGATTCTGCCCCATCGGGCGGGAACGCACGTTGTGATCCGGTTTGATGTGACCGATGACAAACACCAGCCGGTGTTCACGGAACATATCGGCTCCATTATGCGTGGCGTCCATTGCATCGGCGGCGGCAAGGGCGAAGAGAGGCTCCCCCGGATTCCGGATAAGACGGTCAGCCATTCGCCTGTCTGGGAATCCCGGATTTTCATTGACCGTCTGCTGCCCTTTGTTTATGACGGCTGCTCGGGCATCGTTTTTCCGATCCATACCTCCAAAAAATTCGCCCGCCAAGTGGGTCTGCCGGATATCATCCTTCAGGGAACAGCGAGCCTTGGACTGGCGATTCGGGAATTGGTGAACCGCGAGTCAGACGGCAACCCCACCGGCATCCGTACCCTTTACGGCAGATTTTCCGGAAGGGTCCCGCCGGGAACGGAAATAAAGGTGATGCTCGTTAAAAAGGAATGTCTTGAAGGTATCACCGACCTTTATTTTTGTGTAATGAATGCGGCGGATGAGCCTGTCATCAAAGACGGGTTCGCACGGTTTTCGCAAAATTCTTAAGAGCATCGGAACGTTAAGATTTGTAACCGGGATGTTTGGACCTTTAAAATGATAAACTACAACGGGATCCATCATCTGGCGTTTGCCACGGCGGACATGGACATGACCCTCCGCTTCTGGCGGGATCTTCTGGGCATGCGCTTGGTGGCGGGCATCGGCAATGGCCGGTACCGGCATTATTTTCTGGAAATATCCGCAACCGACTATACCTTTGATCCCAATAACATTCCCATCGAATTCAGCGCAGCGGTCGAAGAGGTTGATGTCCGGCGGTTTCTGAAGATGACGGACGTGAATCCTTCCATCCTTGCAACGGAAGGCCCGGACCCGTTGCCCGGTCGCTGGCCGGAGGTTTTGCGGCCCACAAAGCCAGAAGAACGGGAGATTTTTCCCGGGGAAGGACTGGTGCTGTCAGGTCTGGCCGATGACCCCGGGGAATGAGTTTTATCCCGTAAAACCAGACGCCTCTATGATCCGATTTGTTTATCATTTGAAACTATTTAATTTTTTAATTATTTTGTTGAACAAGGAGAAGAAGATTTATGAAACTGCTGATTATCGGCGGTGTGGCCGGCGGGGCCACGGCGGCTGCAAGGGCCCGACGCCTGAATGAAGATGCGGAGATTATCCTGTTTGAACGCGGGGAATACATTTCCTTCGCCAATTGCGGGCTGCCGTATTATATCGGCGGCGTGATCAAGGAACGCCAGAGCCTGCTCGTGACCACGGTGGCGGATTTTAAACGGCGCTATGCAATTGATATCCGCGTATTTACGGAGGTGACAACCATTGACCGGGCGAACCGGGAAGTATCGGTGAAAAACCTAAAAACCGGCGAAATCTCCCGGGAATCCTATGACAAGATCATCATGTCCCCCGGGGCCGAGCCGTT
>PCSG01000239.1:0-1848 GCA_002772195.1 Desulfobacterales bacterium CG23_combo_of_CG06-09_8_20_14_all_51_8
TCACCAGCCGGAAATCGCTTTTGACTTCCCGGTTGCTGCCGATGGGCCGGAACCGGTTTTCCTGCAGAACCCGCAGAAACTCCTTCTGATGATCCGGCGACAGGTCTCCCGCCTCATCCAGAAACAGGGTCCCGCCGTCCGCCTCCTGGATCAATCCGAACCGGTCGCTTTGCGCGCCGGTAAACGATCCTTTCTTGTGGCCGAACAGCATGCTGTTGGTCAGACTGTCCGGAAGAGACGCGCAATCCACCACCACGAAATTCTTGTCCGCCCGGAAACTGTTGGCGTGGATCGCCCGGGCGAACAATTCCTTGCCGGTCCCGGTTTCGCCGGTGATCAAGACATTCACATCGCTGCCCGCCACCTGGGCCACCTGGGCGAGACAGGCTTCCAGGGCCGGACTTGCGCCGACAATCCCTTCCCGCCGGAGGATCGATGGTCCCGGACGCTGTTCCTTTTCCCGGCGGTATTGCAGGACCCGGTTCAGTTGCAGCAGAATATCGGACATGAGCGGCGGTTTCTGAAGATAGGTCCACGCGCCGCTTCGGATGGCAAGCTCGGCCCCGTCCGGGTCCCCTGCCCCGGTAATGATGATCACATCCGGAGACGACGGGCATTCCCGGAAAGCCGGGAGCGCGTCCAGGCCGTTTCCATCCGGAAGATGAACATCCAGAAAAATAACCTCAAAACGACCGGCCGCCGCCTTGGCCAGCCCGTCTTTCAACGTCAGGGCGCAATCCACCTGATGATCTACCGCGGCAATGGGCCGGGCCAGCAACCTGCAGACCGCCGCCTCATCGTCTATGATCAGAATTTTCGCCACTTATTTCATATCCATCGTCGTCATTTTTTGCACCAGGATCCAATTTTCAACCTTCAGTTTCTTGATCCGCTTGAACTCCTTCTCATTGTTGGTAATGAGGGTTATATCCCGACTAATGGCCTGGGCCGCGATAAGCATATCAAGGGGCCCGATGGGCGTTCCCTTTTTTTCCAACTGAAACCGGATATCTCCATAGACATTTGCAGCGCCGTGATCATAGGCAAGAATTTCAAAGGGCACCAGAAAATCATCCAGTCGAATTTTATTTTTCGTCCGTTGATCGCTTTTTGAGACCCCGTATTGAAGTTCGGAAAGTGTAACAACAGATATCCCGATTTCCCCCGGTTCGCATTGCCGGCATCTTTCAATCACCGCGACCGGGCATTTGTTCATGATGTAAATGCAAATGTTGGTATCAAGCAAATACTTCATGGAGGCCCTTCCTCACCTGTTCTTCAGGTTGATTCCGCTCCTCCATAAAGGGGGTGTCGTGCTTCATGAGATTTTGTTCCCAAACCTCCCAGACCGAATCATTTTTCGGAATAAGAAGCACCCCCTCCGGGGTCTTCTTAACATACACCTCATGCCCCTTGAACCGAAACGCCTTTGGAAGCCGAACAGCCTGGCTGCGGCCATTGGTAAATAATTTCGCTGTTTCCATGATTTCTTCCCCCTATTTGATGTATATCAAAAAATATATACTTTATTTCCCCGAAAGTCAAGCGTTCCGCAGGACCGGCCGGGTTTCTTTTTTTCCCTCTTTTCCACCCATCCTTCCGCATTCATCATTCATCATTCCCAATCATTCCCCCAACGCCTCCCTCATTTTAATCGCCAGATCGTTTCGGGAAAACGGCTTCTGAATGAACCGGACTCCTTCTTCCAGGACCCCGTGATGGGCGATGACGTCGGCCGTATACCCGGACATGAACAACACCCTCAAATCCGGATGCTGTTCTTTCAGCCGCGCAGACAAATCCCGGCCGTTCATCTCCGGCATGATTACATCCGTCATGACGAGATCG
>PCSG01000239.1:1872-2075 GCA_002772195.1 Desulfobacterales bacterium CG23_combo_of_CG06-09_8_20_14_all_51_8
AGATTCAGGGCATTGGCCGGGCCGGACGCCGCCAGGGTTTGATAACCCAGACTCGTGAGCATTTTTTCCGTCATGGCCAGAATCATGGGGTCGTCTTCCACCACCAGCACGGTTTCTCCTCGGCCTTCGGGAAATTCAACAAGTTCCACGGGAAAGGCTTCCGTTGGCGCGGCCGTGTGCCGGGGAAAATACAGTTTGAATGT
>PCSG01000239.1:2183-4456 GCA_002772195.1 Desulfobacterales bacterium CG23_combo_of_CG06-09_8_20_14_all_51_8
GGTGAAAAACGGCTCGTAGATTTTCTCCAGAGTCTCCGGCGTCATGCCGCAGCCATTGTTCGTGACCCCCAGCATCACGAAATCGCCGGGGACAAAACCCGCATGATCCGCGCAATAGGCTTCGTCAAAACTCACCCGGTCGGTTTCCATGGTGATTTTCCCCACATCCGTGATGGCGTCCTTGGCGTTGACGCAGAGATTCGCCAGGATCTGGTCAATCTGCACCGGGTCCATTTTCACCGGCCCCAATCCCGGATGGGGATGCCAGGCCAGATCAATGTCCTCGCCGATGAGCCGCCGCATCATCCGGAGCATGCCCTCCACGGCTTCGTTTAAATCAAGTACTTTCGGGGCGATGGTCTGCCGCCGGGCAAAGGCCAGAAGCTGACGGGTGATGTCGGCTGCACGACGTCCCGCCTCCTGGATTTCCTGGAGATCTTCATGAAGGGGATCGTCCGGAAAGACTTTGTCCAGGGCCAGCTCCGCATATCCGAGAATCACGCTGAGCATGTTGTTGAAATCATGGGCCACGCCCCCAACCAGACGGGCCACGGACTCCATCTTCTGGGCCTGGATGAACTGGTCTTCCAACACCCGTTGATCCGTGAGGTCTCGCGCCGACGAAAGTGCCCCGGTTGGATTTCCGTTTTTATCCTTGAGCACATTGCACCACCAGGCCAGCAGCCGCTTCTTGCCGTCTTTGCGCCGCTGCCAGCTTTCCACGTAGACCACTTCTTCATGGCCGTTAAACAGGGGCTGCACCAATTGATAGGTTTTCTGTTCCCCCTCAAAGTAATCCGCGGCTTCTTTTCCGATGACATCGCTGCCGAAAAACTCAATTCCGGCCGGATTCGCCCACGTATAAACCTTGTTGACGTCCACTTCCATGATGATATCCGGTATGGCGGCCAGAAGCGCTTCCTGACGCGCCGTCAGCGACCGCAGATTATCTTCCGACTGCATGCGGCTGGTGATGTCGGACGTAAATCCTTCAATGAGAAACGACCCATCCTCCCGGCGCTCCTTCACGCTGGCGTTCATGGCAAGCCACAGACGACTGCCGTCAAGGGTTTTCGCTTCATATTCGAAATCCTCGACCTTTCCATTTTCCTTTAACAAGCGCAGGAACTCTTCCCGCCTTTCGGGGCTGAAATAGAGCTGAGTCCCCAGGTTTGAATAATATTTCAACGCTTCCTGCGGGGAATCAGCCCCCAAAAGATGCGCCATGGTCGTATTCACCAAAAGCGATTGCCCTTCCGAGCTTGTCCGGAAAATCCCGATCGGCGCATTTTCAAACAGGTCCCGGTATTTTTCCTCACTCGCACGAACTTCCGCTTCCATGCGTTTGCGCTCGGTGACATCTTCAATGGCCCCCATAATGCCGATCACTTCGCTGTTTTTATCCCGGATCGGGGCCACGGAAAGGCTTCCATCAAACATCGAGCCGTCTTTTCTCAGGCGCACGACTTCCATGCCCACAATAGTCTGTCCGTCAAAAATCCGCCGGCGCAGGGTCTCAATTTCCAGTTTTACGTCGTCAGGGTGAATAGGCAGAGGTTTTCCCATGACGTCTTCCGCCGCCCATCCGAACACCCGCTCGACGGAAGCGTTCCAGGACGACACCCGGCCTTTGATATCGACACTGTAAAGTGCTATTGGCGAGCATTCAATCATGGCCCTCTGGAATTCCTCGCTGCTGCGCAGTGCCTCGGTCCGCAAAGCCACCTGTTTACGAAGAGACCGGTTCCACATTAAAAAGCCCAGCAGCAGCACCGTCAGGGGGACCAGCACAAAGGCGGCATAGCGCAAAATCGTGAAAAAATCCGGTGCTATGGGTTTGTATCCGCCCATCCATTCTTCATAAATCCGCCGAAATTCCCCGGTTTCATTTAAAATTTTAAGCCCTTCGGAAAACTGGGCCAGCAGGGCGCTATTGTTATTCGGCACCGCATAGCAGTATCCCGGTAAAAGCAGGGGTTTCGTGCCCACCGTCAGATGGTCCCATCCGTATTTTTGGATCCAGTAAAGCGCGGTTATTCGGGCCACCAGGGCGCAATCATACTTTCCGTCCGCCAGGTCCCGCAGGGCGTCCACCTGGGTGTCCACCAGAGAAAGTTTGGCTCCCAGCCCGTTTGCCAAGGCGAAATTGTGCATGATGTCCCCTTCCTGGACCACGATGCGCAGGCCGGACAGAGCCTCCACGCCGGTAGGCTGCGGCTGCCTTTGCGGACAACAGCGACACAGTGATTGACGATATGGGGCGGCGTGAAATC
>PCSG01000453.1:0-1043 GCA_002772195.1 Desulfobacterales bacterium CG23_combo_of_CG06-09_8_20_14_all_51_8
AATTAAAAAAAATAAAGATTTGCGCCGAGCCTCCGGATCACACAGTTGTTTAGGACAATATCCGGGCATGAAAATTTATTACTTCAACACGAGGGTTCCCGGACAATTGCACCCGGCACTTAATTTGACAGGGCGGCCGTAAACTCCATAAATATTTTTGCCGATTTTCCAGGCGCTTCAACCATTGGCATATGGCCCACCCCTTCCAGCAAATTGACTTTCGATCCCGGAATGCGCTGGCGGAACTCCTCGGCGTTGCCCACATGAACAAGACGGTCCTCGGCCCCCCACAGAATCAATGTCGGTACAGATTAAAATCCTTGACGCTGTCCCCTTGACCCGGCAAATCCATGGCCACCACATGCCAGTCATCGGTCAGGTAGCCGGAGAACCGAATCCAGTTCTCCTTGCTCGCCCCGAATCCATGAACCAGAACCAGGATCGGCTTGTCTTCCCCCCGCTCGCTTTCCAGCAGGCTGATGGTTTTCCCATTCACAGTCACGGTTTTTAAAACCAGCCCGGCTTGCCGCATTCATGGGCCATGGCCTTTTCGTAAAACCACTGGCGAGTCCCCGTGCATCCCGAAAGCAACGCGACCAGCCCGACAATCATCCATTTTATCCAATACTGATTTTTATTTGACTGAATCATCCCTCTCCTCTTGATTGTATAGTGCGGTCCTGATCATCAAAAAATCCGTGAATGTCCCGGCAGATGGCAATGATTTGCCCGGCTGTCTGGTCGGGCGTCGCCCTGTCCGTATCAACTTCATGATGGGCCGCGGCCCGGTATTTCGGCGTCCGCCGGGCGAGGACCTCCGCCACTTCTTCAGTGAAGATTTTCCCAGCGCTCAGGGCCGGCCGCTGCGTATCGCCCGCGATGCGCGATACGATCATGGCGACAGACGCCGTCAGCCAGAAAATGACCGCATTTTTTTGAAGGGCTTTGATATTTTCCGGCCGTTCAATGATCCCGCCCCCTGTGTCGATGATCAGTCCGTCCCGGTCGGACAATTCCCGGGACAGTTCCGTTTCCATGTCCCG
>PCSG01000453.1:1127-2804 GCA_002772195.1 Desulfobacterales bacterium CG23_combo_of_CG06-09_8_20_14_all_51_8
GGGCCGGTTCAGGCAATGGGCGAGAATGGCTCCTACCGCGCTTTTCCCTGTTCCCCGGTATCCAACCAGCACGATATTCATTTTGCCGATTTTCCCAGATGCGCCATGACTACCATCCGCATCACCTCAACCGGGGCATCAACGCCGGTGAAGCGCTCAAACTGGAGCACCGCCTGATTAATAAACATCTCCACCCCGGAAATCACCTGAAGGCCTTTGGCCCGGGCATCGGCCAGCATCCGGGTCTCAAGGGGCGTGTACACGACATCAAACACCGCCTGACCAGGCCGGAACAGGGACGGCGGCACCAGGGAAACGCCTTCTCTGGGATGCATGCCCGTGGGGGTGCAGTGAATCACAATATCGGCCTGGGCCATTGCATCCCTGAGAGCCGCATCCGTCATTTGACCGGAAAGAACCGGCGTGTCTGTTTTGGCCGCCAGATCGGCGGCCAGTTGATTCAAAACCGGTTTATTGATATCCAACAGGAAAATGGCCGCCGGCCGGCCCTGGCGGGCCAGGGTAAAGGCGATGGCCCGGGCCGCACCCCCGGCGCCGATCATCAGAATCTGTTTACCGGCGATCTCCACTCCCGCATCCATCAGGGCCTTCAGCGCTCCAGGCCCATCCGTGCCCAAGCCCAGGAGGTTTCCATTTTCACTTATCACCGTGTTGATGGAGCCGATATGGCGATCCACCTCTTCCACATGATCCACATGCTTCATGGCTTCCATTTTATGGGGAATAGTGATGCTCAGGCCCCGAAAATTCTCCAGAGCCCGCATGCCGGAAAGGGCGCTCGCCACGTTTTCCACCCGAAACGCCACATAGACGAAATCCAGATCCAGGGCCGCAAACGCCGCGTTGTGAATGGCCGGCGACAGGCTGTGAGCAACGGGATTGCCGATAACAGCGCACACTTGCGTGTGTGTGGAGATGGGTCGCGTTTTTTTCAAAAACTTATCCTCGGGCATTTAAACATTCGAACGAAATCCGGCTTCACTCTTCCGCCATTTCTTCGTCCATGTCCTTTAGCGCATTCATCAGCAATCCCATGAAATTTCCCAGAGGTTCCATGTTTTCCGCTTCCGGGGGCAATTTCGGGGTAAAATTAAATTTGCCGGTCTGATTTTGAACGATTTTCGCCACGGCTTGGACTCCGCTTAACTTGCCATATTCGGAGTAAATCATTTCACCATTCTTAAAAAAGATTCTTGCCGGACCATCTGCCAGGGCAAATTCCAGAACGCCGCTTTTTTGGGTGATATTGAGCGTCTGAAGCAATTCATCCGGCGGCATTTCAGATAATTTTCCGGACATTCCCGAAGACATATCCTGGGCCCGCTCCCGGTTGCTGCGGGCCAACCGCTGGGTCAGCAGGCGTGCAAAATAAGTATGGAGTTCAGGGAATTTGGGCAGGACCCGGTTAAAGTCCTTGCTGTCCAGCCGGAAAACAGTGGTCGGGATATCGACTTTGATCGTCGCACTAACCGGATTGCCGCTGATCAGGCTCATTTCTCCGAAAACCTCTCCGCTGGACAGATAGGTGATGGTGTTGTCATCTTCATCCACCACCTCGACCCGGCCGGCGACGATGATATACAGATGGGTGCCGGGCTGCCCTTTTTGTAAAATGACAGCCCCTTTCCGAAAGGATTTGAACCCCAGATCATAGAT
>PCSG01000453.1:2863-4603 GCA_002772195.1 Desulfobacterales bacterium CG23_combo_of_CG06-09_8_20_14_all_51_8
ACATCGGAAGGCTCAGCAAAAGCCGGGTGACGGCATCCACATTCTGATCCGAAGACCTTTCCCCGGATCTGCCCACCTGTTCTTCGACTTTTTCAATCCGGTACGCCATCTGGCCTTTACATCCGGAACTGCCGCTGACACATTTGAATTCCATGGCCACGGCCTTGCTTTTGGCGATATTGCTCAGCCCGAAAATCAGACTTTCAGCAAAATTCATGCAGAAATGGGTATCAGCGCCAACTACTACCGCATTTCCGGAACAGTCAAAATGATCCTCTGCCTGAAAACACGGACAATCTTTAACATCTGATATGGTGATGCGATATCCGGACAGATCCATTTATATCCTCTAAAACACAAAAATCCAGGCCGTGACGATACGTTTTTTCAACTCAGATCCCCATGTGATTTTCACTTTTTAATCCAGGCCCCGTCCGGCTGGCGGCAGAAAACCGCTTTAAAGTCATGGCTTTTATCCCCCTGAATCCAGATTTCCGTCCGGATTTCCTTGCAGTCCACGGCGCCTTCGGTAAACCGCCGGATCACGGAAACTTTTCCCTGGTTCCGGGACGCCGGGTTGTTCCAGTCCAATACCATTCCCTCTTCCCCGGACTCCACGAGGGTAAGGGTAATTTCTCTTATTTTATCAATATCTTCTGCGGCCAATCCGCGGATATCCTTGCCCGGAAGCACCAAATCCTTAAGCTGCATGGTAAGGGAAATCGGATTGATCAGACTGATCAGCCCGGTCACAACGCCCTTGCCCGCATCCGAGCCGAATTTCCCGCCCTTAGAGGCGATTCGCTCCGCCTGATCCAGAAGGGGCGGCAGGGACTCTCGGGTCTTTTTCATTTCCTCCAGCACGATGGGCATTGTCTTTCTGACCTCGCCGACTTCCGCCGTGAATCCCGAAACCGTATCCGATGCTTTGTCAATAGTTTGAATTGTTTCGGGAAGGTCCGCGCGGATGCGGTCGGACGCCGCGATGACTTCCGGTATCCGCGCCTCGATTCGATCAAGGCTCTTCATCGCTTTCTCCACCGTTTCGCGGCTGCCGCGGATTTCCGCAAGCACTTCCGGAATCGCGGCTCGGTTTTTCTGAATCTCTTGAAGAAGCGGCCCGGACTGATCAAGGGTCTGCTGGATTTTTTCAAGCACACCTCTGACCTGCATCAGCACTTCCGGCAGCGATTGCCGGGTGGCCCGGACTTCTTCCAGCACCGCCGGGATGAACTCCGCCACATGTTCGACTTTTTCGGCGATGGGATCAATATTCCCGGTGGTTTCAGCAATATCCCGCGTCACCGGAGCGATGGCCACGGATGTTTTTTCCATTTGGATCAGTATTTCCGGAAACCCTGTCAGAAACTGACGGACTTCCCAGGCGAAATATCCCAGAGCCAGGGCCAGGGAAAAAATGGCGGCCGAAAGCGCCCATAATCCGGTTGATCTGGTTTTTTCCATAGTTGACGGCATTAGATTTTTTATGGTTTTCGGAATGCTCCCAGGTTAATTACTGTCAGAAATCTTTCCGTATAAATTTCCCGGCGGCGAAGTCCCCCGTTTTACAAGAGAGGGGATTATTTCGCCGTGCCCTGGTTTTGACCGCCGGTTATGGGCGATCAAGGACCGGACCGCCCGCCATCCGACTTCCCCTTTTTCCGCCATGGATGTCACCACTTCCAGGGCTGTTCTGTTATTATAGGAGACGGGCCGGTAGGGCCTTGCTGAAATCAGCGC
>PCSG01000436.1:0-447 GCA_002772195.1 Desulfobacterales bacterium CG23_combo_of_CG06-09_8_20_14_all_51_8
CAGTCAAGGATTCGCTCCCCTTGGCAGGAGTACTCGGTTTCTCCGTCGAACCAGCGCTTTAACGAACCTGGAATTATTATTTTAACGGGCATTTTCTGTTCCCTATTAATTTATTATTCTGATTCTGATCATATGGTGTAAAATTGATAATTATATCGCATTCCCGATTATAATCTGGCTTAATTGTTAGAAAGACGCTTCCGCCATCTCTACGGCAGAGTCATCAAGGTTTTTTATATTTTTTATTTTACCCATGGAAAGTGGGAGTACCGAAAAAGCGAAATGTTTGGCCAAGCGGATCTGGGCATCGTAAAAAGCCGCTTCACTGTTTTTCCGAATAAAATCGCATTTTTTTTCTTCCTCAACGTTTGCCAAACGCTTTTCAAGTTTAGGAAAGGCCGCCTCTGCTCTCCACAGAAGCATCCAGGCAAGAATAACATCCCCCAT
>PCSG01000436.1:455-4519 GCA_002772195.1 Desulfobacterales bacterium CG23_combo_of_CG06-09_8_20_14_all_51_8
AAAATGGATAAGCAAAAGAAAAAGCCGTAAGAACTTTATCCGACATGGCATTTTGACCGAGGAACATCGCGCACCCGGCCAATTGATCAACGGCCTTTTCCACCTCAGCCGCAATCGGAGCCAATTCTTTTATTTTTTCTGCATGGGATACCGTCTTTTTTATCTCAGCGATCAGGTTCATAAAATGTTCGCCGTTTGCCATGCCCAGTTTTCTTGCCAGAAGGTCCATTCCCTGAATGCCGTTGCTCCCTTCATAGATACTGAAGATTTTTGAATCTCTCAGGAGCTGCTCGACGGGGAACTCCTGTGTATAACCGTATCCACCGTAAACCTGGACTGCCTGTGTACAGACTTCAAAAGATTTATCAGCGCAGTATGCCTTTACGATCGGAGTCAGCAGCTCAATCAACCCTTGCCAACGGGACCTATCCGCATCATTCGCAGCCGTCAGGACTTTATCAAAACAAAGGCCGACATAATAATTCAAACTTCGCATCCCAGCGACATGGGCCTTCATCCACATCAACATCCGGCGTATGTCCGGATGATTGATAATGGGGACTTGCGGAGCCTCCTGATCCGCCATTTTCAGGAGATGTTTCCCCTGCAATCGCTGCTTTGCATATTCGACGGCGTACAGATAGGCGCTGCTGGCCAACGAAAGTCCCTGCATACCCACGCCGAGACGCGCTTCATTCATCATATGGAACATAGCCCGCATGCCCTTATTCTCTTTACCCAGCAGAAGCCCCCTGCATTTCCCCGACGCGCCCAGCGTTACTGAACACGTAGCACTGCCATGGATACCCAATTTTTCTTCAATTCCGTCACACCTGACATCGTTTAAATCACCGAAACTTCCATCGTCATTGATCCATATTTTGGGAACGATAAAAAGGGATATCCCCTTGGTGCCGTTGGGAGCGCCCTCAATCCTCGCCAACACAGGATGAATGATGTTTTCGGTAAGGTCCTGATCAGCTCCGGTAATAAAAATTTTACTGCCGGTTATGCTATAGGTGCCGTCCGGATTCTTTACAGCCGAAGAGGTCAGAGCACCTACATCTGATCCCGCCTGAGGTTCCGTTAAAAACATGGATCCTCCCCATTTGCCGGTATACATTTTTTCAAGAAAAAGCGCTTTTTGTTTCTCGGTACCAAAGGTTTCAATCAACTTTCCGGCCCCGTGAGCTATGCCCGGATAAATCATGAAAGCGCAGTTTGCCCCACAAAAATATTCAGCACATGCATTGGCGACAATAGTAGGCATTCCCTGCCCTCCAACAGCAGGATCATCAATGGTTGCAATCCACCCCCCTTCACCAAGAAGCTTGAAGATTTTTTTAAACGAAGCGGGAACCCTTACCTTTCCATCTTCAAATACGCAACCTTCCCGATCACCTTCGGCATTGGTGGGAAGTATCTCTTTGATCGCCAAATTCCGCGCTTCGTTGACGATCATCTTGACGGTCTTTTTGCTGAATTCACCGAATCGTTTCGTCTGCGCAAGTTCTTCAATGCCCATCTGCTCAAAAAGAACAAAATCAATATCGTCCCGGTCCGCAATAATCTGTGCCATTTATCTTCATTCTCTTTTCATATCTGTCATAGTTTGTTGAGCAGCGACATTTAAAAAAGATTTTAAAAGCCACTGAAATTTTTTTGTAAATTCGTAACATTACCAAGATACACTTTTCCTTTTCAGTTTAATAAATGGATACAAGAATTGTGCCATCTGAAGGCAAAATTTTCGGCTCAGTTACAGAGAACGTGGAAATACAATACTTATTATTATTAAACGCGAACCTTAACTTTTATTTAAATGCCCTATTGATATGATTGGAATAGCATATCGGTAATATCGGATATTTCGGCCAAATTGGCCTTTATAATACTATTTTGTCCGATGCGATCCATTGTGAAAATCAACACCGGGACCGATCACGACACCTCGGCGTTCGCAGTAGAGAGCATACGGAGGTGGTGGTATATGATGGGGAAAGAGCGATATCCCGACGCCACGCGTTTAATGATCACGACAGATAGCGGCGGTAGCAATGGCACTCGAGTCAGGCTTTGGAAAGCCGAGTTGCAAAAATTCTCCAACGAAACAGGATTGGAGATTCAGGTTAGTCATTTCCCACCGGGGACCAGCAAGTGGAACAAAATTGAACACCGTTTGTTTAGCGCCATAAGCCTGAACTGGCGAGGACGTCCACTCGTCAACCATGAGATTGTCATCAACTTGATCGAGTCAACGACGACGCGGACTGGGCTCAAAGTGCGTGCAGCTATAGACACAAACCTTTATCCGAAGGGGATAAAGGTAAGCGATGCCGAAATGGAATCACTCTGTCATCAACCCGAACCTTTTCATGGCGAGTGGAATTATACCATTACAAAAAGTATGGATAATTTTTGAACAGTCCCTTATGCAACCTTACCGAAAGAGCACCGTTGGCTCTGGTATTTCACCACCATTGCGACAGCACGACGCAAGGCCAAAAAAGCCTTGCGTCTTCTTGAAAAGAGCTCGAAGGACTCGAAATCTCAGCTCAAGGTAGTCGCAGCGCAATGGCATGCCCAACATAAATCCGGTGTGGTTGAAAATTGCCCCCTTTGCGATCATGACTTAAATGTTGCTCCGACACTTACTCTGGAACTTGAAGCATTGCGATCGGTGGGCGAACCCGCTACCCGCAGATTCGATGACAACCTCAATGCCATTTCGGCGGAATTGGAATCCGCGCTTTCTGCATCGGTCAAGAAGTCGGGTTCGGAGATTTTGACTTTAGAGCCACGAACCAAGCCAAGTTGGTGGATGACCTTCGTGCACCTTCATAAACAAAGATCGTTACACCAAAATCCTCCTAAAATTCGTGGCGCTCGTCGTAGCGGCGCTGTCCAACATCCCGGAGAGTGAGTTGGCGGTCGTGCCCGTGGCAGACGGTGCCGATGTTTTGACGAGGTTGAACGAAAAAATCGCCGTAATCGAACGCCTGCTTTCCCTCGCCGCGTGCTTTCGCGCTAATTCTATCCGTGGTCTGGCTGGTGGCAAAATCTCGTGTCCTCTGAAGCTTCAGAGGACTCTGACATTACGCTTCACGAGGTTACGAAGAGCACGTTTGGAGATAGCATTCCAATTACGATTTTCCAAACTTTACCCAATAAAAAAAACGAGATTGACAGCATCGATTTCGGACAGAATGGCTTAAAAAAGGCCAGGTCGTCCGATATTCGTTTTTTTATTTTATCTCTCAATACCCTACCGCTGTTTTTATCAAAGAATTATTTGTTGTTGTGTTCTGCTTGCCATATAGAGGGCAAAATACAACAAAACCGCACGATATCCTTGTCGGTTTCTTGAAACAGTCGCTTGCGGGATCTCTTTAATGCTTTTTTGCCTACCAACAAGATTAAATGGATTGTATTTCAAAATAAATTAATTGGTTTTCCGATCCATCATTCAAATTGCTTGGTAAAATTCCCCGCACTCTATCAGTTAAATTAAGGATGACATTAACCTCCTGCATCCAGCAAATTGATACTTACTTATTGTTGGCACAATTTTTGTATATATATTTGGAATTCATTTGTCGCTAAACACCATTCACTTTCCCGACAACGGTTTATATTAAAAAATTAAGATATCGAAAAATCAGAATTATTATGAGATTTCGTAAAGTACTATCGTTTCTTAGCGTTGTCGTTGTAACATTTTCAATGTGTTATACATCTTCGCCGTATGTCCTTCTTCTAAATAACAACAAAGCGGGTATCGCCCCGGCAAAGATTTGAGAATAAGTTCATCGGAAAGACGATAGACCAAAAATTGAAAATTTTAAAATGAAAATACAGAAAGACGTATAAATTTTGATTCAAAAGGAATTTTGTAATTCAACAAAAATATTCACTTTAAAGTTCCACTTCTTTAAAAGCTAACGATTGAAAAGTTAAATTTTTTTTCTACCTATGAGAACGGTTTGTTCATTAGCCATCAATATGGGGAGAACAAAGATGAAACATTATAGTAATATCATGAATTATTTTATTATAACGAGATG
>PCSG01000108.1 GCA_002772195.1 Desulfobacterales bacterium CG23_combo_of_CG06-09_8_20_14_all_51_8
CAGCATGTCAAGGAACCCAGATCCAACCCCTATATCTTCTGGAAAGAAGAAGAAGTCAAAGGCGGCTGGGACAGAGATATTAACGAATTCAGAAAACACCATCTGCGATAGGAGGCGGGCAAACAATGGCATTTATATCATCTGGTTATAATCCGGACAAGCCCATGGAAAATCGGCTCACCGATATGGGGCCAAGGCATTTTGAAGAATTTTATCCGGAAGTCATTAAAAATAACAAAGGCAAGTGGCTGTATCATGAAATTTTAAAACCCGGCGTTCTGGTCCATGTGGCCGAATCCGGCGATGAAGTTTATACGGTCAGAGTCGGCGGCGCTCGTCTCATGTCGGTTACGCACATTCGTGAAATCTGCGATATTGCGGACAAACACTGTAGCGGTCATCTCCGGTTCACCACCCGTAACAACATCGAATTTATGGTGGACAGCAAGGACAAAGTCGCTCCCCTGATCAAGGATCTGGAAAGCCGCAAATTCGACGGCGGCAGCTTCAAGTTCCCGATCGGCGGCACCGGCGCGGGGATTTCCAACATCGTCCACACTCAGGGATGGATTCACTGCCATACCCCGGCCACCGACGCTTCCGGCACGGTGAAGGCGACCATGGATAAGGTTTTCTCTGATTTTCAAAACATGAGAATGCCCGCCCATCTGCGGATTTCCATGGCCTGCTGCCTGAATATGTGCGGAGCGGTTCATTGCTCGGATATCGCGATTCTGGGATATCACCGCAAACCGCCCATGGTCGATCATGCGTATCTGGATAAAATGTGTGAAGTGCCTCTGGCTATTGCTGCATGTCCGACCGCAGCTCTGAAACCCAAGAAAGTCGACCTTGACGGCACCACCGTCAACAGCGTCGAAGTGAACAAAAACCGCTGCATGTTCTGCGGTAACTGCTACACCATGTGCCCGTCCCTGCCTCTGGCGGACAAAGACGGGGATGGTATCGTTCTGATGGCCGGCGGCAAGGTGTCCAACCGGATTTCCTCGCCGAAATTCTCCAAAGTCGTGGTGGCGTTCATTCCGAATGAAATGCCGAGATGGCCGACCATGACCAAGAAGATCACGGACATTATCGAAGCTTATGCCGCGGATGCCAGAAAATATGAAAGACTGGGCGAATGGGCCGAAAGAATCGGATGGGAAAGATTTTTTGAAAAAACCGGTTTGGAATTTACGCATCACCTGATTGATGATTTCCGTGATCCGGCTTATTACACCTGGCGTCAGACCACGAACTTCAAGTTCTAATCAGTTGTCAGGAAATTTTATCATTTATGCGGGAGCATTGTCCAAAATGCTCCCGCATTTACCTTTAAATAGAGGACAGGTCCATGGAATTAGCAGAGGCAAAAGAGAAAATCGTCGATGCGCTGACCAAAAAAGCAAAAACCAAATCTAAATTTTATTTTAACGATCTAAGCGCAATCCTTGAGTTGAAACCCAGGGAAGCCAAGAAACTGATCAGTAAACTGGTTGAAGACGAAGTTTTGGAATACTGGTCCAGCGGCAGCACCACCATGTATGGCCTCAAGGGACAAGGCAAACAGGCGGCAGCGGAGCATGAAGATTAGTCATTTTCTTCCGTTCTGTTATAATAAGCAGATTTAATTCGTTTTAAGTTTATTGCAATGCCAAATGACGCCTTGATGGGAATCCCCAGAGTATTGCTTGCCGCATTGCGGGGGGGATCGGGGAAGACTGTTTTATCCGTCGGGATTATCACGGCATTATGCAAAGCAGGAAAAAAAGTTGTTCCTTTCAAAAAAGGTCCTGATTACATAGACGCAGGCTGGCTGGCCATGGCGGCCGGCCGGCCTTGTTATAATCTGGACACTTTCCTGGCGGATGATCGTCTTATCTGCCGCTCTTTTTTATCCCATACATCCGGCGGCAATACCGATCTTGCCTTTATCGAGGGCAACCGAGGCCTTTATGATGGGCTGGATGTGGATGGATCGACCAGCACCGCGTCCCTTGCCAGACTTTTAAATGCACCGGTGATTCTGTGTCTGGACTGCACGAAAACCACCCGGACCATGGCGGCCGTTGTTCTGGGATGCCTTCATTTTGAGCCGGATGTCCAGATCAAGGGCCTTATCCTCAATCGCGTTGCCGGTTCCCGACATGAGACCATTATTCGTCAGAGCATTGAAAAATATTGCGGCGTACCCGTGATCGGCGCGGTTCCCAAGCTTATCCGTCAGGACTTTCCGGAACGCCATATGGGGCTGATTCCCACCGCAGAGCATGCCGGGGTCCATCATTCCCTTCTCGCCGCCGCCGATCTGGTGGCGCAAAATGTCAATCTCTCCGATGTTTTATGCATTGCGCAATCCGCGCAGACGAATCCGCTGTCCTGCATCGGTTTGGATCTTCCGGCCGATGAACCATTTGGCCGCGGCCACGGGCTCCGGCAATCGCAGGACGATTCTGACGCACCCAGGATCGGTATTGTCCAGGATTCGGCATTCCAGTTTTATTATCCCGATAATATCGATGCTTTGGCGAAAGCCGGGGCCCAGCTCATTTATATCAGCCCGTTGACCGACACAGGGCTGCCGGATATTGACGCCTTATACATCGGGGGTGGTTTTCCGGAAACCCATGCGAGTGAACTGGCCGCAAACGAAAAATTCCGGCATGAGATTCGGGCGGCCGCGGAATCCGGGCTTCCTGTTTACGCGGAATGCGGCGGACTCATGTATCTGGGGAAGTCTCTGGAGCTGGACAGATCTTATCCGATGGCGGGCGTTTTGCCGATTGTATTTGGATTTTCCAAAAAGCCCCAGGGCCATGGCTATACCATCGCCACAGTGGACCGTCAGAACCCGTATTACGAGGTCGGGACCGTGATCAAAGGCCATGAGTTCCACTATTCAAAAGTGCTCGAATGGGGGGGCGGCGACCATGAAATGGCGTTTTCCATGGAAAAGGGGCGCGGTATCCGGAACAGTCGGGACGGGATTTGTTATAAGAATGTTTTTGCGACCTATACCCATATTCATTCCCTGGGGACGCCCCAATGGGCCGAAACTCTGGTCGATCTGGCGCGGCGGAAACGGAAACAGGCAGTTTTCCGCTAGAGTATACGCCGTTGTTTTAAAATAAGAAAGCCGGGCATATGATCCATCTGCCCGGCTTTTTGTTGTGGATATTTGCCCGGTCACGGAAAAATTATTTCTCCGGTTTCGGGTGGCATTCCGCGCATTTCACCGGGCCTTTTCCGCCAGTCTTGTGGCAGTCGATGCAGTTGGCATGAATCGCGCCATAGTAATACTCCAACTGCATGGCATCCCAGTCTTCTTTGGACATCCCCTCGGTTTTTTTGGGCTTGTCCGCCTTGACATGGCATTCCATGCAACCCTTAACCGCGTCCCCTTCTTTGAGTGCCAGCGGTTTGCCGTCTTTATCATGGTGACATTCGCCGCAACTGATGCCATAGCCATCAGGAGCGGCGGCAGTGTGCTTTTTGTGGTGGAACGGGACGATGCCCATTTTGTGAGCGCTAAACGCAGCCGTGTTTTTCATTTCCATAACGTCCGGAGCTTTTTTGCTTTCCTGCGCATTGATGGATGCGCCGAAAAAGAGAATTAAAAGCCCCGCCATTGCAATCAAGAGAAAAATATGTCTGCCCTTCATTTTCATTCACCCTCCTTAAAAATTGTAATGATTGGAAAATCAGCCAAAATATTTAATTTTACAACATATTTTATATTTTCACGGTTTATTTGTCAGATATCAAGAATTGTCCGGGATGTCAATAAAAACGCTAAACCATATCAATCAGGATCAGCGCTTGTTAAATAAAAATCTGTGAAAACGGGTTCTCCTTGAATTTTTCAGCCCGGTCCCGGATCTGTTTTTCAAGGGTTGAAAAATCCGCGGAAATAGCGTCTTCAGGACACAGACGCACGCAATTAAAACAGAAAATGCAGTTGTTTTCAAATTCAGGAAACGGGGTAAAGGTGATGGCATCCGTGGGGCAGACAGCGGAGCATTCCCGGCATTCGGTGCACACGTCTTCATCGACTTTTCGTTTGGGCATCTGAAATCTGGCTTTTTTCAGGGATGATTTTTTTATTTCCGCCATGATGCCCGGCGGATAAAAGCACAGAGCCGACAGATCCATCGAAGCAGAGGCGCCGGTGGAAAATTTATCAATCACAGCGGCGATCATCTTACGGATCATCTGATCATCGGCTGCGTCCGGGTGGTTTTCGCCAAGGGGATTTTCCATCTGCCACATCATCGAGTGCCGGCTGAGAATTTTTGCGCCGCCGATAACGATCATGTTTTTTTCAGCCAGGGCTTTGCCCATTTCATAAAGGGCAATCCCG
>PCSG01000189.1:0-2256 GCA_002772195.1 Desulfobacterales bacterium CG23_combo_of_CG06-09_8_20_14_all_51_8
AATATAAAGACCATTGCCGCTGATGTCGGACTTGAGTTTGAAACCATGCGCTATGTTTTTCATGATCGGCGATTATGGAATGTTTTGTGGAAGGATATAAAAGAAGGCATAAGAGATTATCAACTGAGCGGGACCCCTGGTTTTATCATCAACGGCCAGGCTTATCTGGGACAGATTCCGGCCGATGTTCTGAAACCCTACCTTTAATATCAAATAGTTAAACTGACAATATGACGCAACCGAACGGTCAAAAAGCCTCTGTAACTTCACTTGTCTGGGGCTGCATGATCATCGGGGTGGCCGGGCTTGTGGCATTAATGGCCTGTGTGCCGCCGGTGAGCCGGGACGCCCTGACCCATCATCTATATATCCCGAAATTATACCTCCAACAGGGCCGTATTTTTGAAATACCGCAGATTGAATTTTCCTATTACCCCATGAATCTGGATCTGCTGTACCTGATTCCGCTGTATTTTAATAATGACATCCTTCCGAAATATATCCATTTCGCATTTGCCCTCGCAACCGCCTGGATGATTTACCGGTATCTGATTCGCCGGATCAACAAACCTTATGCACTGCTTGGAAGTCTGTTTTTTCTGTCGATTCCGGTCATTGTTTTTCAGTCCACGGTTGTTTATGTCGATTTGGGGCTTGTCTGTTTTTTATTTGCGGCGCTGATGTACCTTTTCAAGTGGATTGAAGATGATCTTAAAATAAAATATCTGGTAATCAGCGCCGTATTTTGCGGGCTGGCACTGGGTACGAAATACAATGGTTTGATCGGTCTGTTTCTTCTGGGCCTGTTTGCGCCATTCGTTTATGCGAGGCGCCATTCCGACGAGCCTTCTCATGCCGGAAAAGCCATTGGGTATTCGGCGGTGTATGTTCTGGTTGCAATGATTATTTTTTCGCCATGGATGATCCGCAATGTTATCTGGACCGGCAATCCGGTCTATCCGTTGTATAACAGTGTATTTAATTCCGGAGCGGTATCGACGGAAAGAGCCAATGAAGATGAGCCGGAAAAACAGATGCCGCGCATGAATCCCTTGCAGATTCGCCGTGATCTTTACGGAGAATCAGGTCTGGAAATCGCGCTGATTCCTTTACGGGTTTTCTTTCAAGGCAGGGACAATGATCCCAAATATTTTGATGGTCGGGCCAACCCGTTTCTGCTGATTCTGCCAATCTTCGCGTTTTTCGGAATCCGGTCGGACTCCCGGCAGGTCCGGACGGAAAAATTCCTGATGCTGGGCTTTTTAGTCTTGTTTTTATTATTTGCCTGTGCCCAGGCAGTGATTCGAATCCGCTATTTCGCACCGATTTTTCCTCCATTGGTGGCGCTTTCCATGTTCGGGCTGCACCATATCCAGGGAAAATTTTTGGGTGAAAATTCACAAATTTCTATTGTGGTTAAACGGATTGTGGTTTTTGTTATTATTTTCGTCATGCTCGGCTTGAATGCGAAATATATGGTGGAGCGGTTAAATTATGTAAGGCCCCTGGATTATCTGACAGGCAAGCTCAGCCGAGATGAATATATTCAGAAATTCCGGCCGGAATATGCATCCATGCAATATGCCAATCGCAATCTATCCGAAGAAGACCGGATTCTTGGGGTTTATATTGGAAACCGGGGGTATTATTCGGATATTGATATCGTATTCAGCCTTGATCTGCTGCAAAACCTGGCGGCTAAAGCCAAAACCCCGAAGAATATCGCCGAAGGCCTTAGAGAACGCGGCATCACCCATTTGCTGGTGAATTATGAATTGTTTAATCACTGGGTGAAAAATTACAGCCTGCATGAAAAACAGATGCTCAAGGATTTTTTTGAACAGCGGACGAAGACGGAATTTTCGAAAGACCGAAATGGGTTGCTAAAGGTAATATGAGGTGAAAAAGTTGATGATGTCGACGATAACCCCCGGTTTTAAAAAACAGATTGACGACACCACCCCATTGCTATATTTGTATAACAGGAGGCATAAATATGTTAGCCATCAGATTACCGGACGCAATCGAAAAAAGGCTTGAAGCCTTGGCTGAAAAGACGGGACGAACAAAATCTTTCTATGCCAAAGAAGCCATTATGACGCATTTGGAAGATATCGAGGATTACTATCTTGCGGTCCACAGAATTGAAAATCCTCCCGAAAGAACCTGGTCCTTAGACGAACTGGAGCAGGAAATTGATCTGGAAGGTTGAATTTGACGAGTGGGCCAGAAAAGAATTGCGCAAGTTGGATCGGC
>PCSG01000189.1:2283-2552 GCA_002772195.1 Desulfobacterales bacterium CG23_combo_of_CG06-09_8_20_14_all_51_8
TAAGAGCCCGCATCGCTACCCATGAGGATCCCCGCCGTTTTGGAGATCCCCTTCGAAAAAATATGTCCGGATTTTGGAAATATCGAATAGGCCCCTACCGCATTATTTGTGATATCCGTGAGAATGTCGTCACAGTCCGCGTTCTTCGCGTCGGCCATCGAAAAAATGTATATGAGTAAACCTCTAATTTTGATGCTCTCGTAAAAAGTCGGATTCCGTCATGCCGGACTTGATCCGGCATCCAGAACATATTGAAATTGCTTGATTCC
>PCSG01000189.1:2573-7045 GCA_002772195.1 Desulfobacterales bacterium CG23_combo_of_CG06-09_8_20_14_all_51_8
GACCATCAATTTTTGAGACTCTGAAATTCAGGGATAAACATTGCGGCTTACTGACTCCGAGATAATTATTATCAAATCATCGGCAAAAGCATTTTTTGGCCCTAACGCCAAAATATTTTTGTTCGGTAGCAGGGTGGATGATTCCCGCAAGGGCGGCGACATTGATTTGTACGTCGAAACTGAGAAACCCACGCCGCTCCAGGATAAAATTTCTTTTATAACGCATCTGAAATTAAACCTCGGTGATCAGAAAATAGATGTGGTGGTCAATGCGCCGAATAAAAATGATCAAAAAATTTTTCATGATGCCAAAAGAACAGGAATTGAATTATGATTCTTGAGGATATTTATAAAGTTCTGGATTTGCATTTTAATCGGGCTGAACAAGCTATTGCGGAAATTCGAAGGATACAACTGTGCACTGGGATTTTTAATAATTTTGAATCTGTAAAAACTATCGATACCTTTATATACCGCTTTTCCAAAATTCAGGATTATATGGGTGAAAAATTATTTCCTGTTGTTCTGGGTATGCTGGGGGAATATCAATCCTCCATGTCATTTAAAGATATTCTCAATAAACTTGAAAGGCTGGAACTTATTCAATCCGCCCGGCAATGGGTGAATTTTAGAGAAATAAAAAATACATTAGCCCATGAATATCCGGATAATGAGAATGAAATCATAGAAGGCATTAAGCTTGCTGTGAACGCTTATGCCGAAATCAAAAACATTTACGCAACTATCAAAAAAAGGCTTTAAGGTTGTGATGGTTATGGTATTACAACTATAAATACCCCCCTTATATTCATCAACTGGAAATCAGCGGAAATGTATAAAGGTAAAAAAATCGGAGTTGTCATTCCTGCCCACAACGAGGAAACCCAGATACGGCAGGTGATCGAAACCATGCCGGATTTTGTGGACCGGGTCATTATTGTGGATGACAACAGCACGGACAAAACAGTTGAGGTCATTACGGCCTGTCAAAATGATCATCCGCACATCACGCTGATCCGGCACAGCATCAACAAAGGGGCAGGGGGGGCAATGGTGACTGCCTATAATTTCGCAAAATCCACGGATATAGACGTGGCCGTTCGGATGGATGGGGATGGCCAAATGGATCCGAATGATTTGCCGCTGCTTCTGGACCCGGTGGTGGAAGATAGGGCCGATTATGCCAAGGGGAACCGCCTGTTTACCGGGGAAGCCTATCAAAAAATCCCCAAAATCCGTTATTTTGGTAACGCGTTTCTTTCTCTGTTCACGAAAATCGCTTCCGGATACTGGCATGTGGCGGACTCCCAATCCGGTTATACGGCCATCAATAAAAAGGCCCTGCAGCTGATAGACTGGAATGAGCTGTATACCTGGTATGGACATCCCAATGACATTCTGGTCCGACTGAATGTTCAGAACCTCAGGGTAAAGGACGTGCCTGTGGAGCCAGTATATAATATTGGTGAAAAATCAGGAATGAGCATCAAAAAGGCGATCTTTAAAATAGGCTGGCTGCTCGTTAAACTGTTTTTCTGGCGCATGAAGGAAAAATACATTATCCGGGATTTCCATCCTTTGGTGTTTTTTTATGCCCTTGGGGGTTTTTTTTCAGTTATCACCATCGTGTTGACCTTCCGGCTTTTTGTTTATTGGGGACTAACCGGTCATATCCCATCCATTAACGCCCTGGCCGCCATGTTCTCCTTCATGAGCGCCAGCCTGTTTATTCTGTTTGCCATGTGGTTTGACATGGAGGCGAATAAGGAGTTGAAGTAAAGATGAAATCTCACAATAGTGTTTTGTTTGATGAATAGGACAATATAATGCAAACCGTCATTTTGTGCGGCGGACTTGGCACCCGGCTTCGGGAAGAAACCGAATACCGTCCCAAGCCCATGGTGAATATCGGCAACCGGCCGATTCTCTGGCATATCATGAAAATTTACGCCCATTACCGGCATCAGGAGTTTATTCTCGCGCTCGGCTATAAAGGTGAAATGATCAAGGATTACTTCTATCATTATGAAATCATAAACAATGATGTGACCCTGGAACTGGGACATCACGGCACGTTTCAGATGCATGATTGCCATAATGAAGCCGGATGGAAAGTGACGTTGGTCAATACCGGCGAGAATACCCTGAAAGGCGGGCGCATTAAACGGATTGAAAAATATATAACCGATGAAACTTTTATGCTGACGTATGGTGATGGCGTTGCGGACATAAATATTGATGCGCTTTTGCAATTTCATTTTTCACATGGGAAAATTGCCACATTATCCGGTATTAATCCAACCGCACAATTCGGAGAACTGAAAACTGATGGCGATCAGGTGAAATCCTTTCAGGAAAAACCGCAAAAAAGAGAAACTGGCGGCATGGTGAGCGGCGGGTTTTTTGTACTCAATCGCAAAATTTTCGATTATCTTGCAGACGATGAAACCTGTGATTTTGAATACGGCGCGCTGGAACGTCTGGCTGAAGAAGGTGAGTTGATGGTGTATCGTCATGACGGGTTCTGGGCGTGCATGGATACCTTGCGGGACATGGAAAGGCTGAACCGACTCTGGGATGAAGGCAATGCCAAATGGAAAATCTGGTAACCCCCCGCAGGAACAAATAGAGATGGAATCTCTTTTTTCAGGAATTTATCAGGACAGAAACGTCCTGATCACCGGTCATACGGGTTTTAAAGGGTCATGGCTGGCGTTTTGGCTTGGGAACATGGGGGCAAAAGTTTGTGGTTATTCTTTGGCCACGGATACCGACCCCAATCATTATTCATTGCTGACGTTGGGCACCCATTCCATTATCGCCGATATCCGGAATTTTCAAGAATTAACAAAATGTTTTCAAGTATTTCAACCGGAAATTGTTTTCCATCTGGCTGCTCAGGCCCTTGTGCGCCGGTCTTATCGGAACCCTTTTGAAACCTTTGAAACCAATGTCATGGGCACGGTAAATGTTCTTGAGGCTTGTAGAATCGCCGACTCCGTGCGGGCTGTGGTAATTGTCACCAGCGACAAATGTTACCAGAACAATGAATGGGAATGGGGCTACCGGGAATCGGATCCCATGGGCGGTCATGATCCATACAGTGCGTCCAAAGGGTGTGCGGAGCTGGTGACTGCTGCTTACCGCGACTCATTTTTCTCCAAAAATACGGAAGCCAAAAATCAGCCGCTGATAGCAACAGTCCGAGCCGGAAATGTAATCGGCGGGGGCGATTGGGCCGAGGACCGCCTGATTCCAGACATCGCCAGGGCCGCAAGCAGGAAAGAAACGGTAAAAATTCGAAATCCAAAGGCCACCCGACCTTGGCAGCATGTGCTGGAACCCCTTTCTGGATATCTGATGCTTGGCCAGCGACTGCTTGAAGGAAGCAGGGCGTTTGCTAATGCCTGGAATTTCGGCCCTTCAGATAATGACACGCTTTCGGTACGAAAGGTTCTGGAACGTATTCAAATCCACTGGAAGGGATTGGATTTTATTTTTGAACCCAATGAGGTCCAGCTCCACGAAGCCGGATTGCTCAAGCTGGATTCATCCAGGGCCAGACAGAGGCTTGGATGGCGCCCGGTCTGGGATTGTGCCCAGGCCCTTGAGCAAACCGCCAAATGGTATCAGGCATTCTATGATCAGGGCCTTGTTTCCACCGGGGATGATCTGGCGGCTTATATTGAAGCGGCCCGAGCCAGGGAGCTTTTATGGTCGAAATAAGCTCTCGTTTTGAATTTACACAATTGCCGTTATCCGGTTTATACCTGATCCGGCGAAAGCGGATGGGGGATGGCCGGGGATATCTGGAGCGGCTTTTCTGCGGCCGGGAACTTACAGAAGCTGGCTGGAATGGCCCCATTGCACAAATTAATCAAACATATACCGCCAAAGCTGGAACAATCCGGGGGATGCATTTTCAATGTTCGCCACATGCAGAAAAAAAACTGGTTATTTGTTTGAAAGGAAAGGTCTTTGATGTGGCAATTGACATCAGAAAAGATTCCCCAACTTTTTTGAAATGGCATGGGGAAATCCTGGCCCCTGAATATGCCAACGCTCTGCTGATACCCGAAGGATTTGCCCATGGATTTCAAACCCTAACGTCGGACGTGTTGATGCTTTACTGCCATTCCGAATTTTATGCTCCGGAAAGCGAGGCGGGAATCCGTTTTAACGACCCGGGGGTTGGAGTCCATTGGCCCATTGAGGTTGCGGATGTATCGGAACGGGATAAAAAGCATCCCTTGGTAGGTCGTAGCTCGTAGAGAGTAGCTGGTAGGCCATAGGGGGGTAAGACAATGTCATTAACTTAAGATGCCGTTAATCTCCTTCTCCCTTTGCGGGAGAAGGTCGGGATGAGGGGTAAAAAACATTTGTTACTGACTTTATCTGAATAACTTAATCTGGTTATCCACTTCGATTAAGTAAAAAAATTTATATATAATTTCAATAAGTTATTTTTAAAA
>PCSG01000394.1:0-578 GCA_002772195.1 Desulfobacterales bacterium CG23_combo_of_CG06-09_8_20_14_all_51_8
ATTCTCGCGAAGGCGGGAATCTAATGATAACGAGTGGTTCTGGATGCCCGCCTTCGCGGGCATGACGTGATTCGGGACTTTTTACGGGCGCATCAATATTTAACTTTTCCGTGGTGCGTTAAAAAATGCGATAAGCCTGCCAAACTCGTCATTCCCGCATGCTTTTAGCGGGAATCCAGCGTATTTTCTGGATTCCGGGTCTTCGGCAAAAAACGCCTCGCCCGGAATGACGACGATAAAAATTTCAGGGTGACAGCCGATAAAAGTAAGCTTTTCACCCGTTGGAAGTATACATTGCCATTCTTAAAAAATCTGTTAACTGAATATTTGCGTCAAAAATAGACGGGAGCCAGTCTTTATGAAAAATTATGATTCCGTAAAACGTATTATTGTAACCGGCGGCGCCGGCTTTCTTGGGTCGCACCTCTGCGAAAAACTGCTTAAAAATGGGCATGAAGTTATTTGCGTGGATAATTTCTATACAGGTCGCCGGGCAAATATTGTGCACCTGTTATCGAATCCTTATTTTGAGGTGATCCGGCACGATATATGCTTTCCCTTATACATAGAAGCCGATG
>PCSG01000394.1:595-4582 GCA_002772195.1 Desulfobacterales bacterium CG23_combo_of_CG06-09_8_20_14_all_51_8
TGCCCCGCCTCCTCCATTCATTATCAATTTGACCCTGTTCAGACCACGAAAACGTCCGTTCATGGCAGCATCAATATGCTTGGGCTTGCAAAGCGCTTAAAAATAAAAATTTTCCAGGCTTCCACCTCGGAAGTCTATGGCGATCCATTGGAGCATCCCCAGCGCGAAGAATATTGGGGGCATGTGAATACGCTGGGACCGAGGGCTTGCTATGATGAGGGCAAACGCTGCGCCGAGACGCTTTTTTCCGATTATCATCGCCAGCATGCCCTTAAAATAAAAATCGCCAGGATTTTTAATACCTATGATCCGAGGATGTATCCCAATGATGGCCGCGTTGTCAGCAATTTTATCATGCAGGCATTAACCGAAAAGGATATTACGATATACGGCGAGGGAAGCCAGACCCGAAGCTTTTGCTATGTGGATGATTTGATTGACGGGTTCATTCGGTTGATGGATTCTCCTGACGATTTTGCCGGTCCGGTGAATTTGGGTAATCCCGATGAATTTTCAATCCTTAACCTTGCAAAGAAGGTTATTGATATGACAGGGTCTAAGTCTGGAATCATTTTTGAACCTCTGCCTCAGGATGATCCGAAACAGCGGTGCCCGGATATATCATTGGCGAAAGAGAAGCTAAGCTGGGAACCTCGGGTTAATCTTGACGATGGATTGAAACAGACGATTGAATATTTCAAAAAGGTTATCAAATAAGATGGGAAATTTATTGCATGATAAAAAAAATAAAAATACTGCTTTTGAACTATTCCGGGCCATGGCTGTCACCATGGTTCTTATAGGCCATTTTGCAGCGTTATCGAATGATCTTCCGCTAATCGCCAAAAATATACTTTATTCTTTCAATTCGTATGGATTAGCGATTTTCTTTGTTATCAGCGGGTTTTTGTTGTCTGCCTCCTTTACATCGCTTTTGAAAAAACAAGACAAAATTTATTCAGCGGTGAAAATATTCTTTATCAAACGCATATTCAGAATTTATCCCGCATATATAATCTCCCTGATAATTTTTTCAGCGATATTGATAAGTTTTTTTAAATACCCTGTCAATTGGTTTGATGTTTTTGCCCATTTTTTCAATATTCATAATTTATTTGAAGGATTCAGCAGAAGCATTAATGGCGTATACTGGACACTCGCAGTTGAATTTCAATGGTATTTTTTTGCGCCTCTTGATACCATTATTCATAAAATCAAACACCAAAACGCTGATTGCCTTATTTTCAGCATCTATACTCTTAAGCGTGTCCTTGCGGTTTAATTTTATTCATGAATATTTCAGCCACACCATTACCGAGGCAGAGATGATCCGCCTGGGCTATGATCAACTTTATATCCATTTGTTTAATTTCATCATTGGAATCATCATGTATAGATGCCGGGATCAAAAAATTGAATTGCCTGCATTCGCAGTGTGGTTTCTCTTGTTGCTTGTCATTCTTAGCGGGTGTTTACGGACTTATTTAAATCTATCATATCATAACGAAGAGATGTTTCGATACATGGCGCTGTTGGATTATGCGGGTATCTTAATCTTAGGGTTATTACTGTTTGTTTTCATGAATATTAAATTGAACGGGAAGTTTTACCGGATCATATCATTTGTTTCGCTTATCAGTTATAGTTTGTACATCTATCATTTCCCGCTTCTGTATTATGTTTTAGGTTATAATTTTGCATGGTATATAACCCTTCCGGTATTTTTAGCCGGTTCTGTTTCCGTTGCAGCGATTTCGTATTACTTGATCGAAGCGCCATTTCTGAAATACTCCTCAAAGCTGGGAAGAGAAAGCCGACAATTGGCAATTTGAGCTTAAGGGAGTTTGCCTGCTTTCCGATCTCTCGCTAAATTATAATCCACATAGCATCGAATGATGTGGTCATCCGATATCTTAAACGTTGATACCGGCGTCATGTGGGTTTTGATATAAATGGAAATCGGATCTCTGGATGAGGGAAAATCCAATTCTTTGGCGCGAAATATCTCAGCCCCGCCGACTATTATAGGCCACCGTTCAAAAATAAACGCGATTTTCGGTTCGCGTCCCCTTTGCTCCATTTTTTCAATGCATTTTTTAAAATAGCTATTTGGTTTTTCAAAAAAAATGAATGTGTCGTCAAGGGAAGGCCGCAGTTTTGTGATCATGTGAACCATTGGCGACACAATATATGAAATGGCGTAATCATCCGGCTGGGTGAAATAGGTTGCATTGGCGATCAGCCAGTCATAGATCTTGGAATATATTTGATTGGTGTAAATGCCTCTGCCGAAGCCGGTTTCAATACGGACATTCGCATATTTGGGGACAACATCATAAAAAGTGAAATCCCAGTCGTGCCGGGCGGTTGTATAGTAAAACGGGCCAAGTAGTAGAGCCACTATGATGATGGAGATGGTTTGCCGGAATTTCGGGTGGCTGATGTTGACGGATTCGTAAAAAGCCGGAAAATACCTCTGCCCGTCATTCCGGCGGAAGCCGGAATCCAGTGATTTCAACATATTCTGGACCCCGGCTTTCGCCGGGGTGACGAATTTTGGGCTTTTTACGGCTTTATCAATATTGGACGCAAAGAAAAGATAAATGGCGGCGACCGCGGGGATTGCGGTCTGACACACGGCCATCGGCCCTAATCCGGAAAAAATATTCATGGTGTATGCGCTTATGGTAAAAGGCGCCATCAAAATGATGGAAAGTCCCTCTTCGTTACTGAATGTCTTTTTTAAAATATATTTTCTGATCGTATGCATCCAGAATAGAATCGTGAAAGCCATGAGCAAAGATGAAAACCACATCGGCCTGGCAAACCAGCCATTATAATAGGTCGTCAGGAAGTTGAAAAGCGGTGTGTTGATCATTAAATAAATGATCACGGAGAGGATCGCGCAACTTGCGATAAAAAGCCGAGCCGGCAGTTTTTTGATTGCAGCAAAAAACAACAACAAAAAAATCGCCGATATCATTATTCGTTTGATCTGCCCCCAGTTGGCGGTGATTAATCCCGTTGAATAATAAGGGATAGTATGAATAACGTTCAGTGAATTGAAGATATTTAACACATAAGGCTTGTTGAATATTGCGATGAAAAGCATCCAGCAGACAACAAAGGGGGTCAGCACATATAATAAATCCCTGAAAGTAAAAGGATAATCTTTCAGTTTGAAATTGCGGGAAAGGACGAAAATAATGATGGGCGCAAAAACAATAATGCCCATATAGAGGAGGCTCAGGGTCATCAGCCAGAGGCAAAGGCCGGACAATAAATATAATATTTTTTTAATCGCAGGATTTCCAGATTGAAATCCGAAGAGCATGAGTGAGATATAAAGTATGAGAAATAAATGGGGATATGTCTGGTAATACAAGTTCGAAATCAGGCCAACCGGGTCTAACCCGGTAAACGCAAACAGCGAGAATACAAACGGCAGCCAGGCGTATTGCCTGTTTTGGCGGAAAAGCGAAATGCTGAATATCAGCAAAGCGGCAAGGGTCAGAATAAATTGAAGCTGCCGCATTTGAAGCATTGAGATATCCGGATAAATTTTGAAGAGAAAGCTGTTGATCAGCGTATAATGTCTCAATGCGCCGGTAAGTTTGTCGTCGAGGAAATGGTCGCCGGCGGCAAGCCGCCAGCTCTCGGTGGCAAGATACCCTTCATCGGTAAAATTGAATCCATAGCGAAGCTTGATCCAGCCGAGATAGGCGGCAGACACAAACAGGAACATGCCGAGGATAAAGACCGGCATTTGATAATTTGAATGCTTTGTTTCCAATGATATTCCTCTTATTAATTTGACGATTAAATGGCCCAAGCCGTCTTTCCGGCGGGGCCTGTCTCGGCATGTTTTTGTTTTAGCCGGGAGCCGGAATTTCCCTCTCTCGTCATTCCGGCGCAGGCTGAATTTTCACCTCTCGTCATTCCGGCGCAGGCTGAATTTTCACCTCTCGTCATTCCGGCGCAGGCTGA
>PCSG01000116.1:0-217 GCA_002772195.1 Desulfobacterales bacterium CG23_combo_of_CG06-09_8_20_14_all_51_8
CCAACCCGACCGCAATTTTTGTCGGGCAATCGAGCATGCTTTCATGGACTTCCACCCAGGCCGGCGACGCCTTCATTGATCAGGGGATCGGCCAAGTTTCTGTCAACGGGTCGATGTCGGTTTCACCGTCTCAAACAACCACATACACCATCACCGTCACCGGACCCGGTGGTACGGCAACAGGAAGCGCAACAGTGACGGTCGCCCCTTGGCCGCT
>PCSG01000116.1:234-4472 GCA_002772195.1 Desulfobacterales bacterium CG23_combo_of_CG06-09_8_20_14_all_51_8
CAGCCACGCCTTCAACCATTACATTCGGCGAAACTTCTTTGCTTTCCTGGAACTCAGCAAATGCCGCCAGTTGCAGTATTTCGCCCGGCATCGGTTCGGTTGCGCTAAACGATTCGCAAACGGTATCGCCTGAAAACACTACAACCTATACCATCACCGCCACAGGTCCTGGCGGAAGCGCGACGGATCAAGTGAAAATTACGGTGCGGGCGGACATTGAGCCCCAGCCCGAAGGATCTTTTGGTTCCAGATATGAAGATCTGATCCCGCCGGATGCAACCTTACAATCTTATGATGTAAAACGGTTTTCCCTGATCAACGGCAGTGTTTTGGATTCGTCGGACCAGCCCATTGCGGATGTTTTGATCACGATTCTGCATCATCCGGAATACGGCACTGCCCAAACAGACGCTGAGGGGAATTTTTCCCTTCCGGTGGAAGGCGGCACCACCATGACGGCGGTATATAATAAGGACAGCCTGATCACCGCCCATCGCAATGTTGACGTCCCCTGGAATGGTTTTGCAATTATTGATCCGATTGTCATGATTGCTGCAGACACAAAAGCCACAACAATTAATTTCGACGGCAACCCCGCCACCATAATGAACCATAACAGCACGCCGGTTTCAGATGAATTCGGCACCCGTTCCTGTACCCTGGTTTTTACCGGAGACAACCGGGCGTATGAGGTGGATGCAAATGGAAACACGATCCGGGAATTGACCACCGGTACGGTTCGCGCCACGGAATTTGCGACCATCGAATCCATGCCTTCAGTGCTGCCCCCCACTTCTGCGTATACCTATTGCGTAGAACTGTCATTTGATGAAGCGAAGCGGGTGCAATTCGATCAGCCGGTAGTTGTCTGGGTGGACAATTTTCTGGGATTTGATATCGGCAGCATCGTGCCGATTGGATATTATGACCGAGACAAAGGCGTCTGGGTGCCCTCCGACAACGGCGTTGTCGTCAAGCTGCTGGATACAAACGGCGATGGTATTGTCGATGCGATAGATGCGGATGGCGATAACCTTGCCGATGACCTGGATGGTGATGGCGAGACAGCTGATGACGCTCAGGGGCTTGAAGATCCGTCAATCTATGTGCCGGGAACATCCTTCTGGCGGTCGGAAATCACCCATTTCACGCCTTGGGACTGCAACTGGTCCTATGGTTTTGGCGAGAATGATACCGAGCCGAATGCTGAAGGTGAGACGGACACCGATGAACAAAAAGAAGGTGGCCCCTGTAAAACCAGCTCGAATTCTTTTATCGCGGATCGGAGTCGCGTATTCCATGAGGATATATCGATCCCCGGAACCGACATGACCCTTCACTATGCCAGCAACCGGGTGAATGATTATCTTTCGGTTATCAAAGTCCCGGCCAGCGGTGAGACGGTTTCGGCAAACCTGAAACAAATTGAGGTTTACCTGTTCCTTGCCGGCCATAAATTTCACCAGACGCTTGACCCTTTGCCCGGCCAGGTGGCGACCTTTACATGGGATGGTACCGATTTCCTGGGAGATCCGATTCCCGGCCCTTTAAAAGGAGAAGTCTGGATCGGGTTTGTTTATAATGCGGTTTATTATGCATCGTCGGACAAACTTGACCAGTCGTTTGCCCAGGCAGGGTCGTATGTCACAAGGGTCAGAGCGCGGCAGGAAGTTACCTCCTGGCGGAAAGAGGAAATTGAATTGAAGCGGGACCATCCGGATGTCATTGCCGAAGGGTGGACGCTTTCCCCGCATCACCGGTTTTATCCGATTGACCTGACAAGAGTTTATAAAGGAGACGGCACCACAGATATTTATTCACCTAATCTTTTGAACCGTTTTGCAGGCATCATAACGCCTGGTTATGCAGGCGATGACGGACCGGCAGCCCAGGCACAGTTAAATTATCCCAAAGGAGTTGCAGCGGATGGCGAGGGCAATATTTATATTGCAGACGCAAACAACAACCGTGTTCGTATGGTTAACAAAGACCGCGTCATCACCACCATTGCCGGAAACGGCACCGCAGGATATTCAGGGGATGGTAGCCTGGCGGCAGCAGCACAGCTCCAGGGTATTTCCGGGATTGCCGTTGACAATAACGGTAATTTGTATATCGCCGATTCCGGTAATCACCGGATTCGAAAAGTAAGCCCTGAAGGAATCATCACCACCGTGGCCGGAAACGGTGTTTCCGGTTTTAACGGTGACAATGCCCTGGCTATTCAGGCCCAGATCAGTTTACCAGGCGATGTTGCCGTGGATAGCTTTGGGAATATTTTTATCGCGGATACCGGCAACCATCGTATAAGAAAAATAGATCCAAACGGCATTATCACTACCATTGCCGGAACAGGGATATCGGGATATTCCGGCGATGAGGGTCCGGCCAAAGAATCTTCGTTATCCAGTCCTCGAGGTGTTGCAGTGGATACACTGGGCAATGTCTATATAGCGGATACGTATAATGACCGCATACGACGCATTGATATCGGCGGCGTCATCACCACCGTGGCCGGGAACGGTATTTCCGGTTTCAGCGGTGAAGGAATACAGGCCACAGAGGCAAGTCTTAATGATCCCGTTGACGTGGCGGTGGACAGGGAGGGCAACCTCTATATCGCAGATACGCAGAACAACCGAATTCGCAGAGTGAATGTAAAAGGTGTCATCGTGACCCTTGCCGGGGACGGAACAATCGGTGTTAAAACCGGCGTACCGCCAAAGGAAGGTTGGACGGCCCGCCCGCAGGGCATAGCGATTGATCCGGAGGGCAGGGTTTATTTTTCCGTCACATATCCCGGCTATTTTGCCGTTGTTCTGGAAACCGGGGCATCGGGAATCGGCAGCCTGCTGAGCGGTAATGGTCAGGCCTACAGCGATCCGTCCGGGGAAACCATATATCATCCAGTATGGAAATCTGCACACGGCCACCACGGAATCAAATACAGGCACAGTTCGTCGCTATTTTTCATATGATGCCAATGACCGCCTTGTTTACATATATGATCGGGCCCAGAACAGGACATCCATTGTGCGCGATGCAGGCGGGACGGCCCTGGCGATCGTCTCACCGGACGGCATACGGACGGAATTGGGCATTGATACCCAAAACCGGCTGAGTGAAGTCCGTTACCCGGATGGCGGCTATTATACGTTTGAATACACCGCCGGGGGATTGATGACCGCGGAAATCGATCCGAAGTTCAACCGGTTTGAACATGTTTATGATGCAAACGGCCGGATCACCGATGTAACCGATCCGGAAGGCGGAGACTGGCGCTTTGACGCGACAAACAGTGCGGACGGCACCATCCGCACGGAACTGACGACCGCCGAAGGCCAGCAAACCGTATATCTGGACCGGACCCTGCCCTCGGGCGAATTCACCTCCCTGATCACCGGCCCTTCCGGAGGCATCACTGATTACCGGAAATCAGAAAACGGGTTGACGGTCAACAAGTCCCTCTCCTGCGGCATGGACCTGTTGTTTGAATATGCCTATGATCCGGGATATCGATTTAAATATATCAAAAGCAAAACATTGACGCAGCCCTCCGGCCTTGCAAAAACCGTTACTGAAGACCGGGTTTACGTGGATGTGGACAATGACCGGGTTCTTGACAAAACCACCAAAACATTTACCGTTAATGGTAACGCGTTTACATACTTGATCGACAAAACCACAGACCGGAAAACCCTGACTACACCCGGAGGCAGAACCCGTTCATCCGGGTTTGATCCGGATACCGGCCTGACCACCTGGACGAACGTACCGGGCCTGATTGACACCACCTATGGCTATGATACCCGGGGCTGGCTGATCGACGTGACCCGGGATGTCCGCCAGTCGAGATTCGCCTATGATGCGGATGGTAATCTGGCATCAACCACTGATCCGGAAAACCGGATCACCACATTTGATTATGATCCCATGGGCCGGATGACGGGCATGCACCGGCCGGACAACACATCGGTCTGGTTTGATCACGACAAGAACGGCAACATGACCGTATTGACCAACCCCCTGTCCGTAAGTCATTGGTTCGGTTACAACAGCGTGGACCGGAACACTTCGTATCAGACGCCGCTCTCCGGGTCCTATGCCTATATCTATGACCGGGACCGGCGGCTGGTGAAGACGGTTTTGCCGTCGGCAAAAGAAATCAATAATATATATCGGATCTTCCCCTCGGATTAGCCCCAAGATCGATTTAACCATTTGATAATAATATAATT
>PCSG01000049.1:0-1825 GCA_002772195.1 Desulfobacterales bacterium CG23_combo_of_CG06-09_8_20_14_all_51_8
GCAGTTCAGATTCCTCTGACCATAAAAATCCGGTCCGGATGGGATGATTCCTGCGAAGATGCGTTTAAAATCGCCCGCATCACCCAAGACTGCGGCGTTGACGCCATCACCGTGCATCCGCGAACCGCCCTCTAGAGATTTTCAGGGAAGGCGGACTGGACTCTTATCGCCCGGATCAAACAGGTCCTTGAAATCCCGGTCATCGGCAACGGCGATATTGAAAACCCCGAAGACGCCGTCCGGATGATGGAAAGTACCGGGTGTGACGCGGTCATGATCGGCCGGGCCGCCCTCAGCAATCCCTGGATTTTTTCCCAAATCCACGCCCTGATGAAACATCTGGACATACCGCAGGTTACCCTGGCCCGACGCTTTGACACCATGAAACAATACGCGGCCGCCTCTGTTGACCAGTTCGGTGAATCCATTGCCTGCCGCATGATGCGCAGCCGCCTGACCTGGGTTTGTGAAAGGGCTGCCGGAAAGCAGCCGGTTCCGGGCGTCCATCACGCACATCAATACCCGCAGTGAAGCGGAAATCCTGATGGATGCATATTTTAATTTTTTGATAGGAAGGCCGAAGGATGGAAGGCTGAAGGCTGAAGGCTGACGTAGGCCGGATTAGCGCGTCAGCGCGTAATCCGGCTACCGCGTAATCCGGCAAATAGCGCAATCCATTTCCGGTGGATTACGCTGCGCTAATCCACCCTACTTTGGGGACTTTGGGGGAAAAGATCATCTCGCGCGGAGACGCGGAGAAGGACAAATGAAAAAGTATTTCCTCTGCGTCCCTGCGCCTCGGCGGGAGAAAATGATTTGAAATCATTTTAAAAAACAGGCCGGATTATGTTGTGTTAATCCCCCCTGAGAGTTGAAATGGTTTCGAATGAATTTCCTCTTGTGTCGGACTACTATTCTCCAAATACGGCGCAAACAGATAGCGGATTTCCGCCAGTTGGGAATCGATGACCATGGGCAATGTCTGGGTAAACACATCCAGCAGAACAACGGCGTTCACGGAAGACTCGGTGCGGTCCGCATGACGCAGTCGCTCGACCACATTCATATTCAGCAGATTCATATTGCTGTAAATCCGGTCCAGGTAATCAAAATTCAATTCGCCGCCCAGCCCCTGTTTTTGCCTGAAATACTGGGCCAGCAGATACATCCCGCCGGCCCGGAAAATCGTATCCTGTTCCGAGGCAAGGGGCAGGTGAAACCGGACCATGGGCCTGAAAAAGGCGGTATGCGGGCATCCGCTGGCGGGAAACAGGACTCCGAGCAGAGAGCTGATTCCCCTCTGGGCCGTGGTATGGCTGATCACATGCCGCTCGGATGTCACCACCTCCACATCCATCTCGTCATAGGAGCGGATGGACTCAAAGCGTTTTACCACATCCACGAGATTCGCCGCCACCGGGCAAAACGGATATTGCGGCTCTGAAAGCGGACAATGGGGGCATTGCTGAAAATCCAGCCGGGCCCAGAACGGCAGGTCTTTCGCCGGTTTGTTCAGAAGTTCCAGGGTCTGCGGGTCCAGTCGCAGGTCAAAGGTTTCCGTCCGGCCGTGGGGCAGACGAAAAATGTATTTTATTTCAAATGTGTCCACGTCAGCGGACTCCCTTTCAATGTTTCGAGAAAACAGAGGCGCTCGCGGCTCAATTCAGACTGAGCACTCCCGTTTCAAACAAATCGCAGCAAATATCCACCACTTTCGGATCAAACAGACGGCCCCTGTTTTTCTTGATTTTATCAAGGGCCAGCCCGATTCCCAGGGCCGCTCGATAAGGTCGATGAGACGCCATGGCTTCCACCACATCCGCCA
>PCSG01000049.1:1834-4581 GCA_002772195.1 Desulfobacterales bacterium CG23_combo_of_CG06-09_8_20_14_all_51_8
TTCTGGCTTCCATAAGAATCTGAGCGCCGAGAAGCTTCTGGGGATAGCCGGACCCGTCCATGCGTTCATGGTGCTGATAAACAATCTGGGCCAGGGGATAGGGGAAGTCTATTTCCTTGAGAATTTTATAGCCCGTAGCGGAATGCTCTTTCATGATGTTGAACTCTGCTTCCGATAACCGGGTGGGCTTGCAGAGGATTTCCGCGGGCACGGAGATCTTGCCGATATCATGAATCAGACCCGCCATTTTTAGATACTGAAGCCGCTCGTCGGGAAAATTCATCCGGCCGGCAATGGCGGTCGCGATGTCGGCCACCCGCTGCTGATGACCGGCCGTATAAGGGTCCCGGGCCTCCACCGTCAGGGACATGGACTTGATGGTGCCTTCCAGAATTTTGTTCAGCCGTTCATTGGCCTTGTGCAGGTCCCGCGTCTGATCATAAATGATGCTTTCCAGATTCTTGACTTCAAACTGACTCTGCAAATCCAGGGCCCGCCGACGGATGCCATTGGCGACGCTGATCAGCACCTGATTTTTCTGAAAGGGTTTGAGCAGAAAATCATAAGCCCCTAAAGAAAGGGCTGTTTCCGCTGTCGCCTGGGTGCTGTGACCGGAAATCATCAGAATCGGAACATTCGGATAAATCGCCTTGATTTCCGCAAGCAATTGCACCCCGGACCTGCCCGGCATGACCACATCGCTCATGACCAGATCAAAACTCTGCTGTTTCAGGAGTTCCAATGCGTCATCAGCGCTTCCGGCCATTTCGCAGGAGTAATCATCACTTTCAAGAATTTTGCGGATCAGGTTCCGGACGGACGGATCATCATCGACGATTAGAATTTTTGCCCGATGATATCTTCCGGGTTTACTTTGAATTTCTTCTTTAATCTGGGTGTTCATCATCATAACAACTCCTTATTTTATAAATATCCATGCGTTCCGGTTCTAAAAACCAATCATATAAAAGCGATTACATCGGCATGCTGAGCGATTTCCATGACCCGGTCCTCATCCATGGGCTCATCAAACTGAACATGCACCGAACATTCGCCGAAAGGATCAAATTTCAGGGAAACCACGGTTCCGACTTTTTTCAGTTCATAGCTGAATCCGTATTTCATGTAGGATGTGTCAATCTGAATGCGGCTGTTGTGAAGACAGGCCGCTTCACCGATTTTCAGATTTTTGACGCGATATCCCAACCCACCCGCGGAAATATCCACAATCTGGCCTCCTCCCAATTTTCCTTCCGGCCGCCCGTTCTGGTCTATCCGCCAGATGGTGGCGGCCATCTCTGTTTTGTAACGCTGGTGGGCCCGCCGGCCCGGATTTTCCGGCAGCTTTTGATGGTACTGGATCTGTTTGGGCTCGCAGTAGTGGAACAGCCGGGATTCAATTCCGTGATAGTCCGTCACCAGCCGCTGATAGGCGGATTTTTCCAGATAAAGGATTTTTGCTTCTTCGACTGCCACCAGGCTGGTGGTGTGGTTCGTCAGGGTAAAAAACGTTTCAATACCCACGATATCCCCACCTTGCACAATGGCGAGGCCCATGTTTTTTCGCAGATCATAATTGAAATATTTTACTTTCAGTTGACCGGTCCTGATAAAATACAGCCGGTTATCGCAATTTCCCTGCTGGAAGACCGGCTGATTGGGCTTGACGACAAATTCCTTGAGGGCGAAATAAAAGGCGGCGGCTTCGCTGGGGGTAAACTGATCAAAGAGATCGGCCCAAGGCCGGATTTTCTCCGGATTGATGGCGGCGGTTTTTCTCTGTTCGATGATTTCGCCGGATCGCACGATCTCCTGGACAGACGACGGGAACTTCTGGATCAGGGCTCCCCGAATCTGCTCGGCTTTTGAAAAATTGTTCTGGTTGGTGTAATATACAATCGCGTCAAACAATTTTTTCACCATCTCGCCCCCTGATTTTTTAGGTGCGGACGTGTCCGGATTCATCCGTGAAGATTGATTTTTTCTCTGGTTTGCTTGATTTTCAGACAAAGCCACCTCATGCAATTGAATAACGGGCGTTTTCTTTTGAGTCAGAGGACCGGAATTCATCTGTTCACCATATGCGTGATTTTTAAAATTCGGGAATTGTAATTTCATCGCCATCCCATTTCCTTGCAGCAGTTAAACCCACCATCAACAATTTATAATACAACAACCATGCCAAACGCCTCAGAAATAGAATAATCAAATATCATCAAATGGTTAAATAAAAGCAGGCGCGAAAGGCAGAGGCATTTGTCCGGCGATTTCCGAAAACTTTACTGCGAAACAGGAATTTTTCCCGCCGGGCAGGAAAAGAGGGCGTGATTCTATTTTGGGGATTTAGCGCACAGAAAAAGAACCGGCGCGCCGGCTGCTTGAATAAAAATAAAAGGGGATCAAAAACGGGGAATCTGATACTTTTTTAACAATGAATACAGGCGGGACTGGGACAGTCCTGAAATACGGATGGCTTCCCGGATGTCCCCCCGGGCCTGGTTCATCAGACCCTGAAGATACTGTTTTTCCGCAGCCATCATGGCGGATTCCCGCACTGCCTGAAATTTCGGAAATCCTTTTTCTGGGGTATCTGCGGAATTGTTTTTTCCCTTCGCGTTTTTGTCAACCGACCGCCGGGCAACATTTACCCGGAGCCGGGTGGGCAGGTGGTGGGAAAACAGGGTCGGATCCAACCGGGCCATGGTAAAAACGCTTTCCATGGTGTGGATCAGTTCCCGGACATTTCC
>PCSG01000392.1 GCA_002772195.1 Desulfobacterales bacterium CG23_combo_of_CG06-09_8_20_14_all_51_8
ATGGACACTTTGGAAAAATGCGGCCTCAACAAATACCTGTTTGAAATGGCCAATATCCGCAACCAGGGCTCCTGGGTGCATTCCGACTCGCCGGAAGCAGCCACCCAAAAAGCCAAAGACCTGGTCAAAATGGCCGTGGCCCGGGCCGCATCCTTAAAACCCCTGCACGAGCGTCAGATACCGGTCACCTACCGGGCCTTGATCGTGGGCGGCGGCGTTGCCGGAATGAACGCGGCCATCGGCATCGCCGACCAGGGGTTTGAAGTGGTGCTGGTGGAAAAAGAGGCGGAGCTGGGCGGGCTTGCCCGGCGGCTCACCAAAACCATTGAAGGGGCCGATATCCGGTCATACATCGCGCGCCTTGCTGAAACCGTCAAAAATCATCCCAAAATTCAGGTATTGACCCAGTCCCTGATCGTGAACTTCTCTGGGTTCAAAGGCAATTTCAAAACGGAAGTCCTGGTGGGCCCCGGCATGTATGAGCGCAAAATCGACCACGGGATCGTCATCCTGGCCACCGGCGGCACGGAATATCAGCCCAAAGAATACCTGTACGGGCAGCATCCAGGCGTTTTAACCCAAATCGAGCTGGGCAATCGTCTTGAAGAGGAAGGGGCCGCAGCAGGTCTCGACCAGGTGGTCATGATCCAGTGCGTAGGTTCCAGAAATGAAGAAAACCCCAACTGCTCCCGGATCTGCTGCCAGGCGGCGATTAAAAACGCCATCCACATCAAGGAGCTGAATCCCGAAACTCAGGTATTCATCCTCTACCGTGACATAAGAACTTACGGGCTCATGGAACAATATTATACCAAAGCACGGGAACTCGGGGTGTTCTTTTTCCGCTTTAAAGAAGAAGACCCGCCGGAAGTCACCCAATCGAATGAGGTTCTCACCGTCACCTTCACCGACCATATTCTGGGCAGAAAACTTTCGGTGGACACGGACCTTCTAATTCTCAGCGCGGGCGTCCGGGCAGAGGATACCGAGGAACTGGCTTCCATCATGAAGCTGGGCCGGAACGCGGAAAATTATTTTATCGAGGCCCATGTCAAGCTCCGGCCTGTTGAAATGGCCACGGAAGGCATTTTTGTCTGCGGCACGACCCACAGCCCGAAACTGATCACGGAAACGGTTGCCCAGGCCCAGGCCGCGGCATCCCGGGCCACCACTTTCCTGAGTCAGCCATTTCTCACCCTTTCGGCGGTCACGGCCAGGGTGAACCCGGAACTCTGCGCATCCTGCCTGATCTGTGTCCGGAGCTGTCCCTATAATGTCCCGAAAATCAACGATGAAGGGGTCAGTTTTATTGATGACGCCCTGTGCCAGGGCTGTGGGGCCTGCGCCGCGGAATGCCCGGCCAAGGCCATTGACCTCAACTGGTATGAAGATGAACAACTGATGAGCAAGGTGGACGCCTTGCTGGAGGGAGTGCTATGAGTCTGGAATTTGAGCCCGTTATTCTCGCGTTCTGCTGCAACTACTGAGGGTATTCCGCCGCGGACCTGGCAGGTTCGATGCGACTTAGCTACCCCACCAGCATCAAAATCATCCGGGTGCCCTGCACCGGAAAAGTCGATGTGATTCATATGCTGCGGGCCTTTGAAAAAGGAGCAGACGGCGTGTGCATCATCGGATGCATGGAAGGCGGCTGTCATTTTAAAACCGGGAATTTCCGGGCCCGCAAACGGACGGAACAGGTGGCGAAGATCCTCGACACCATCGGCATCGACGGCGGACGCGTGAAAATGTATAATCTCTCGTCCGGCGAAGGCCCGACGTTTGCCAGATACGCCAATGAAATTCATGAAATCATTATGGAGCTGGGGCCGAATCCCCTGAAGCTTAAAAAGGATAAGGCCGCGTAAGCGCCTGTGAAAAATACGAATCAGGCGAGATAAACAACGAACATCCGGTTGAAATCATGGACAATTCGTTTATTCGCTAATTTATTCTTGATATTAAATTCGCAATATGCTAATATATGAACGTGTACAAGCTGATCTTTACCAAAGAAGCTCAAAAAGAATTGCTACGATTGCCCAAGAAGACGGCTGTATTGGTGCGTCAAAAATTGGAACAATTAACGATTGACCCCTATGCATCCAATACAAACGTCAAAAAGCTGCAAAATCGCTGGGGCTATCGTTTGCGAATAGGTGATTGGCGAGTGATTTATGAAATACAAAACGATGAGCTCACGATCTTGGTCTTGAAAATAGCGCAACGTGGAGAAGTCTACAGATGAACGCACCTGTGCAAATAATCGAGCGCGATGGTAAGCCGGAATGGGCAATATTACCGTATGAGGTATATGTGCAACTGGCGGAAAAAGCAGAAATGTTGCAAGATATACGCGACTATGATTCTGTAAAAACCGCAATTGAACAAGGAAAAGAAGAACTTATTCCCGGTGAAGTCACATTTACGTTACTGGATGGTGAAAATCCAATCAAAGTCTGGCGTGAATATCGCGGGCTAACACAACAGCAGTTAGCGGCAATAGCGGAGATAAGTACTCCATATTTAAGCCAAATCGAAACCAGTAAGCGAACTGGAACTACGGAAGTATTATTAGCTATTGCCAAAGCGCTATCAGTAACGCTGGATGATATTGTCATACCGCCTGAGTAAGCGCTTGTGTAAAATTGCTGACCAGTCGCGATAGCCAACCGAGGCCCGCGGCATACCCGGTTGGCCTTGAATCTCGACTTGTTTTCCATGGTATTGGGGATATCGGCGGTGCAACCATGAAAAATGCGGGATGATTTTTTCCATGCCTGCTGTCTCTATATCAGAATAGAGGGAAAACTTTCTGTTTTATATAGGTCATACATGGAAAACTTTCCATCTATCAACAATGTTCGGTTTGAGAAATAAATGGAAATATTAGTATCAATATTAATAGGTATACCGCTTGGAATACTGTCTTCCTTAGCCGCATGGTGGATTCTATTTCGGTATATAGTTCCTAAAATTGAGTTCTCACCTCATATCAGTAAATATTATTTCAAAAATCTTGGAACAAGATACAGGATAAAATTCCGGAATATTGGAAAACGAGGAATTATCGATATTGAGGTCTTTCCAATACTAAGGATTAAAGGGCTGAATCCAGAATTGCCAGATAATTGGTTGAACATTACATTAACTACAAGCCTTAATAATAACCATATTTCCAGCCTCAAAGAAGATAGAATAATTTCACTTCTTCCAGAAGATACTGACAAATTTAAGAATCCCAACTTCCCTGATCACATCAGAAAAAAATATCAATCGAAAGGATTGAACATAGAAGATTTATTGAGTTTAGACAATAAAGTCAAACTTGTAGTTCAACTGTTTGGATATGATGAATTTAGTGGTGCTAGAAAAATGTTTATTTCAAAACCATACACATTAAAAGATATTAAGCCCGGAACGTTCGACCATAAATTTACAATTGACAAAACTGGGCTACAAATCGTGGAAAGAGTAAGTGATAATAAAACCGAACAACCGCATTAAGGCCGACGCCGTCAAGTGCGGCGGCGCTGCGCGGCACGGTCATCGGCGGCGCGGCTTATGCGTAGCGTTAGACTATACTTATTCACTTTGTGAAACGGAAGATTCTATAAAAACAAAATTCATTGGCTTATTTATTGCGGTTAATCTGTTTTGCATTTTTATGTTGAGTAAAAAAGCAAAGGGAAGGTCGAATTTATGATTGTTGTTGATCGAAAACCGGTTGAGGAAATTATTGGCTGCGTCGAAAACTGCCGGAAAATCCTCATTCTGGGCTGCAATGAATGCGTCACCGTATGTGAAGCCGGCAGGGAAAAAGAAGTCGGCGTGCTGGCGTCCTCGCTTCTCTCGTAGTCGGCGTTCGGTCAACAAAGAACAATAGGAGATTATTATGAAGGCAGAATTCACAGCAATTATTGAAGCCGCACCCGAGGGCGGCTTCTGGGCTATTTGTCCGGAAGTGCCCGGCGCCAACGGACAAGGTGAGACCATAGAGGAGACTAAGAATAGTCTGCGGCAGGCAATTGAGTTGATCTTTGAGGACCACAAAGCTGACATTCTCCGAGGGCTGCCCGATGACGTCATTCAAGACAAGGTGATGATTGGGTGAAACGAAGGGACTTGGAGCAAAGGTTGAGAATCGCGGGTTGCTACCTGAAAAGGGAAGGAGCCTCACATTCACTTTGGATCAATCCGAAGAACGGCTCCATGGAAGCGGTTCCTCGGCACGCCGAGATCAAAGAACCATTGGCAAAGAAGATTTTAAAGAATCTGAACGCAGAATGACTGAAATATATATCGCTGTCCAATGCCTTGTATTGGCATGAACTCTTTTAAGGAAAGGGCGAATTTATGATTGTTGCTGATCGAAAGCCGGTTGAGGAAATCATTGGCTATGTTGAAAATTGCCGGAAAATCCTCATTCTGGGCTGCAATGAATGCGTCACCGTATGTGAAGCCGGCGGGAAGAAAGAAGTCGGTATTCTGGCGTCGACCCTTCGGATGTATTTTTT
>PCSG01000050.1:0-160 GCA_002772195.1 Desulfobacterales bacterium CG23_combo_of_CG06-09_8_20_14_all_51_8
CGCATCCGATCCAGGACCGATTCATAATCCGAACGGACCATAAATCCCGTCAGCGGGGAAAATCCGCCGGTGGCCAGCAGCTCCAGATCACAGAGCTGGCGGTCGTTTAAAACAAGATCCGGGATATTGAGCGAAATTTCCTTTAAGAGTCGCGCGCGTT
>PCSG01000050.1:213-2394 GCA_002772195.1 Desulfobacterales bacterium CG23_combo_of_CG06-09_8_20_14_all_51_8
TCCGTCATAGCTCAAACCGCCTCTCCGGGATGATGATGACAACAGGTTTCGGGTATCAGGTATCAGGGTTTTTGCTTAATTATCGCAAATGGAATCCCGACCTGGGATAAATCATGGTTAATGCCGTCCGTTGGAAACAAAAAACCAGGGATTGAGCAGATTTTCCTTGTTGTACAATAAAGGGCCGCTGTCATCGGCCCGAAAGACCGAAGCCCCGGCGCATTCGGCAATCACATGCCCGGCGGCCGTATCCCATTCCATGGTGGGTCCCAGCCTGGGATACACATCCGCGGCGCCCGTGGCCACCTGGCAGAACTTCAGCGAACTGCCGGCGGAAATAAATTCAACTGTTTCGTGTTCCTTCCGTTTTTTTGACACATAGGCCTCCAGTTCCGGCGTGGCATGGGACCGGCTGCCGACGATGGTGAACGGCCGGACGTTTTGAGAACACACGTCAATGGCCTTGGCCTTTGATATCAACTGCTCCAGGGAAAGGCCTTCCAGATCCATTCCGGCGCCGACCGGCATAAAAAACGCCCCCAACTCTTTCGCGGCGAAATACAGATGACTTAAAACCGGCACATAGATGACCCCCATCACCGGCCACTGATCCCGGACCAGGGCGATATTGATGGTGAATTCACCGTTTTTTTTGATAAACTCTTTGGTACCGTCCAGGGGATCCACAATCCATAGGGTTTCCCAGTGCTTGCGCACGTCATAATCAATGGACCGGCCTTCTTCGCTGAGAAGGGGAATGCCAAACGTCGACAGGCGGGAAACGATGATGGCGTGGGATCGTTTGTCCGCCAGGGTCAGGGGCGACTTATCGGCTTTTTCCTCCACTGAAAATTCCTGACCATAGACTTCCAGGGTGGCCCGGCCCGCTGCCACGGCTGCGGCAATGACCGGCGGGATCAATTCCTTTATGGGTGTCATCAGCTCCTTCTTTTTGCGCGGATAACCAAAAGCGCCAAATTTTTATACCAAAAAAAATCCTTAAAACGACACAAACTTCGATAAATTAAACAATCAGCGGTTTCAAGTCAATATCTAAATCCCGCTTTTTGCTTCATTATCATATGAATAATCGTCATCATGGATCCGGTTTTCCATAATGATGCACCGGAAATAACCATTGACGTAACAGGAGATGTTTTTATAATCAGATGTACTTAATTTAACCGACAGACATTCGGGCCTTTCTTTTCCAGCGCCCTCACCCTGTCAATAATCAGGAATACCTGATGAAAGACGTTCATATCCGAAAATTTGATGCTGTTTACGGCGCAACCGATTGTTATTACGGAACGGAACTGCGAAACGAATTTACGGATTTTATAGAAAAAAAATCCATATCCGGTCTGACGGCCCTGGACCTGGGGTGCGGCGAAGGCAGATACGCCCTTTATCTGGCGAAAAAAGGCTGTCATGTGCTGGCCGTTGATAGATCACCCGCAGGCATCGCAAAGCTCCGCCGCCGGGCTGAAGATCAGGGCCTGCCCATCACCGCCCGGTTGGCGGATATCGAAGACTTTGTTTTTGATGAAAATAGATTTGATCTGATTGTCGCGGCAACGGTTTTAGATCATCTGGCAGAAGATTTGCGGCAGCGGACCATTGACAACATCAAAGCCGCATTAAAACCGGACGGGACCGCCTATATCAATGTGTTTACCGAATCAGATCCGGGCTTTGCCATCAAAAAAGCCGCTGCAACGGATGCTCCCACGCCCGATGCCGATAATTTAGATATCAGCGAAACCGCCGGGTGCATGGAATATTATTTTAAGGCCGGGGAACTCCGGTCCCTTTTTGACGAATTTGATATTCTGTACTATTATGAAGGGGTAGAGCCGGATCTTTCCCACGGCCCGGCCCATCATCATGGATGGGCCTGCCTGATAGCCCGGAAACCTCAGCCATAGAGATTCTCCCTGCCATCCATCGTCACTTTCGATCAGGCAAAAAATATTTTTGGTATTTGCTCAAAATATCAAAAAAATATTTACTCTGAATAAAAAATGTATGATGATTATTCTTGGAATAACAACCTCTTTTATAACGGTTTTGTAATGAACAATTTACAACTGCAAGAGACCTTTTTTCAGAACGCAGCGGCGAAAAAAATTTTACAATGCATTCAATGCGGCACCTGCAGCGCCTCCTGCCCGTTAAGCG
>PCSG01000050.1:2431-4393 GCA_002772195.1 Desulfobacterales bacterium CG23_combo_of_CG06-09_8_20_14_all_51_8
CATCCGCGATGGGGAAATGCTCGAGGTATTGAAGTCAAACACCCCCTGGTTCTGCGTATCCTGCTATCAGTGCATGCCGCGGTGCCCTAAAGAGATTCCGGTGACCGATATCATGTATCTGTTAAAACAAATGGCGATTACCCATCATCTTGCGCCGAAATATCATAAAATGCCGGACATGTATAAGGCCTTCGGTCAGGATATCAGCCGCTACGGACGGGTAACCGCTTCCAACTTAATGGCCAGATACGGTGTTAAACATCCTGTGGACATGCTTGCTAAGATGTCTCTCGGGATGAAACTTTTAAAACGAAAACGTCTTGAAATTCTGCCGCAAAAAGTCAGAGACCCGAACCAGATTGCCTGCATGCTGGAAAGAAAGGCGACCCCAGAAAAATGACTTACGGATTTTACCCTGGATGCTCCTATAAAACCGAGGCGGTTTTCAGAGAATCGGTGGAAGCGGTCAACCGGGCCATCGGTCTGGAGCTGGTAACGATTGAAGACTGGAACTGCTGCGGCGCCACCAGCATTTTCAGCCTGGACCAGACAGAAGCCCTTTTGCTGACCGGTAGAATATTCGCCCTTGCCAACCGTCAGAATCTGGACAATATCGTCACCACCTGCAACGCCTGTTACACCTCCCTGAAAAAATGCTATAAAACTTTGAAAAGCGACCGAGATCTGATTTCAAAAATCAATGACCGCCTCGCCGCTGAGAATCTCAAGATAACAAACCTCTTGCCGGTGCGGCATTTACTCGATGTTTTGTATTATGACATTGATGCAGCCGTCTGGAACCGGAACCGGCCGAAAAACTTAAACAAATTAAAAGTGGCCGCCTACTACGGGTGCCAGCTCACCCGGCCCTGGGCGGATATCGATGATCCGGAACAGCCGGTCATCATGGAACGATTTTTAGAACGCCTGGGATATGAGACCGTCGATCACTCCGCCAAAACCTTATGCTGCGGGGCATCGCATTTTATCATCTATGAAGAGGACTGTTTGAAATTAACCGAACGCATCATTAACGAAATGAAGCGAAAGGGCGCAAGGCTCGCAAGCACCATTTGCCCGTTATGCCAGATAAACCTGGATGCGGCTCAGAAAAATTTCCGGGGAATGCCGATTCCCGTCCCCTATTTTACGCAGCTTGCCGGACTGGCTCTGGGTATCGATCCGAACGAACTGGGAATAAAGAAGCTACTGGTGTCGATGGACTATGAGTTAAAGCAGATATTATGAAATATGAACAACCATCCATAGGCGTCTATATATGCCACTGCGGCATGAACATTTCCCCGAAAGTGGATGTTGAGGCTGTTGCCGCGTTTGCCAGAACCCTTGACCATGTGACCGTGGCCCGGGATTACAAGTTTATGTGTTCCAGTCCCGGACAGGCATTTATCATTAAGGATATTCGGGAAAAGGGCTTAAACCGCATCATCGTGGCGTCCTGCTCGCCCCGGATGCATGAGGCGACGTTTCGCAAGGCATGCGAACAGGCCGGCATCAACGACCATTATTTCCAGATGGCCAATATCCGCGAACAGATTTCCTGGGTGACGAAGGATTCCAATGAGGCCACCGCCAAAGCCAAGGACCAGGTGGCCGCTGCCGTGGCCCGTGTGGTGTATCACGCGCCCTTGACCAGCCGAGAAATCCCGGTCAAAAAATCCGTGGTGGTGATCGGCGGCGGCATTGCCGGCATTCAAGCGGCGCTCACGGCAGCGGAGGCCGGATACGAAGTCCATCTGGTGGAGCGGGAGCCTTCCATCGGCGGCCACATGGCAAAATTCGACAAGACATTTCCTACCTTAGATTGCGCGGCTTGTATCATGACGCCGAAAATGGTGGAAGCAGCCCAGCACAAAGGCATCACCCTCCATACCTACAGTGAAGTGGCTTCGGTTGAGGGCTTTGTGGGCAATTTTAAAATAGGTATCCGTCAGAAACCCC
>PCSG01000200.1:0-1630 GCA_002772195.1 Desulfobacterales bacterium CG23_combo_of_CG06-09_8_20_14_all_51_8
ATGTACGCTTTATATGACTTTCAGGGTATGAAGGCGGAATCAAGCCCGAAGCGCCCATTGTTGATTATTTCAAGGTCGAGACGAAGGATGGGGGTATTTTTATTCTTCGGTATGATGCGCAGTCAGACGTATGGTTAATCTGGATCGACAGGGACAGATCATTTTGCTGACGGTTCATGCATGGATGTAACTAAAAAGAGACGCTCATGCGGCATTCACGGATATTGATCCCCATGTGAAAGCTGTCTGTTTTATAAATATTCTATGGAAAGCCGGGTTGACTGTGATGGTTGATCCGGTTTTTTTGTTTCCCGGTGATAAACGAATCGATATCGGTTGAATGGACAGGGATAACAACTGGACGGAACCCTTGTTTGACATATGCGCGGTGGGAACCTGTTTGCCTTGAAAACGTAAACCCGGCAAGGCAAAAGACGCATTCTGAATCTTGAAGATCGGGCAGCGATTGCGGGTCGACTCCCCCGCGCCTGTGGGGGTGTTTCTTCTTTCGGGTTTTACCAGTTTTATATTTTTGAGAAGTGCGAGGTTGATGAGAACAGTTGGAGGGTAAAAATTGAAAAAGCGTTGGATCACCAGCTTTGAGGCTTTGAAATAACGCGTCCATCTTTGAGTGTGTATGGATATGGAAACTGAAACCGTGCATACTGTTGGGGCTTAATATTGGTGGATTCCGGGCAAAGCTTGGATAGTTCTTTGTTCTTGCGAAAGGCGGGAAACGCAAAGGATACATGTTTTTCTGGAAAGAAATTTCTTGCCATTCTGACGGCAGGGGCAAGATCCGTGTCACCGGTAATCAAAACAGCGATATCGCATTCGTCTTTGAAAAATATTTCAATTAATTCCAATGCGATCGAAACATCCGTTTCTTTTTCTTCATGCCTGACAATTATTTTTTTACAAAACGGGCAGTTGATTTCCTTGTATTTGAATTTGTTGATTTCGACTTTAATGCCCGTGTCTTCAAGACATTTTACAAAGTTTTGATGGCGTAAGACAATATCAGGATTTTTTAAATGATATGCGTATGCGGAAAAATAATAAATGCTTTCAAGCTGAACCCGACAGCCGATAAAAGAACTGATAATTTAAAGGCGCGATTCGCAGAGTCCACGGATATTCAACCATTTTGTTGAAATCCCTGACTCTTTTTGGGCGCGGCGGACTGAATGATATAGATTGAACCCGTCGACAAGAAATGTAACTTTTTTCATGGTCATAATAAAAAAAAATCCCGCCGGATCGCAACCCGGCGGGGGCCAAGATCTGAAGAATCTTGGGGATGATTTATGTTCAATATATTATTAATGACATGAATAATTGTCAAGATTTTTTTCCGTGGCCACTATGTGCTTTAACTTTCCTGATTCGTTAATCAAACACAAATGGTTCGCCATGGCAACAAAAATTTAACCCATCAAGTCTATGCTGATGGATTTACCGGGGGGGGTGGAGTTTTCTGACAGTCGCAGGATCATGGGTAAGATGAGGATGAAGTTAAGCATGATTCCCACGATCCTTGAGGTTTTTTTGTTGGGTGTTGGGTATAGTGTTGGGTGTGATAATTTTGGGCATAAAAAAAGGACTCAGAGATGTTCTCTAAGTCCTTGAT